>NZ_JBMDJS010000026.1:0-33015 GCF_057809315.1 Herbaspirillum sp. FG34
CAAGGCCCTGCCGCCGGTGCAGATCAGTCAGGAGAGCGACTACAGCGCCCCGCAAAGCGAGATCGAACTGGCGCTGGCGGGGATCTGGCAAGACGTGCTGGGCCTGCCCCAGGTCGGGCGGCAAGACAATTTCTTCGCGCTCGGCGGTGATTCCATCCTCAGCCTGCAGATCATCGCGCGCCTGCGCAAGCGCGGCTGGAAGCTGACGCCGCGCCAGATGTTCGATCGCCAGACCATCGCCCAACTGGCCGAGGTGGCACAAGCCATCGATCATTCCCTCCCTCCCGCAGCCGCGCCGGTCACTGTGAGTGGTCCCGATATCAGCCTGCTGGCCTCGGCCGACCTGCCGGTGCTGCCGGTGCCGCCGGATCAGGTGGCCGCCGTCTACCCGCTCTCGCCGATGCAGACCGGGATGCTGTTTCACAGCGTCTACGACCACGGCAGCGCCGCCTATCTCAACCAACTGCGCATCGATATCGATGGCGAGCTGGATGTGGCGCGCCTGTGCCATGCCTGGCAAGCGGTGCAGGACCGGCACGAGGTCTTGCGCACCGGCTTCCTGGCCGAGCATGTGCCGCCGTTGCAATGGGTGGCGCGCTCCCTTGCGCTGCCCGTCGCACAAGCCGACGTGCGTGCCTCCAGTGACCCCGAGACCGCACTCGAAGCGATCGCCGCCGAGCAGTTGAGGCGCGGTTTCGATCTTGCACATCCGCCGTTGCAGCGCCTGATGCTGGTGCGCACCGGTACTACGCGCCATCATTTCATCTGGACCGTCCACCACCTGTTGCTGGATGGCTGGAGTACGTCGCAACTGCTGGGCGAGGTGGTGCGGCATTATCACGGACAAGCCGCCAGCACGCCGGTGCAGGGAGGCTACCGCCACTACATCGGCTGGCTGCAGCAACAGGATGGCGAGGCTGCGCGCCGCCATTGGCAGGACAGCCTGGCCGCGCTGTCGGCGCCGACCTATCTGCACCAGGCCTGCGCCCCCGCACAACAGGCGGTGGCAGGGCATGAGGCAGGCGACGGCGAATACAAGGTCTTGCTGTCGCTAGCGCAGACCGAGCAACTGCATGGCTTCGCACGCGCGCAACGCGTCACCCTCAACACCCTGTTGCAGGCTGCCTGGGGGCTGGTGCTGCAACGTTATACCGGACAGCCGGCGGTCTGCTTCGGCGCGACCGTGGCGGGGCGACCCGAGGAGCTGGAGGGCGTGCAGCAATGGCTGGGCCTGTTCATCAATACCTTGCCGGTGCTGGTGCCGGCGGCGCACGCCCAGCCCGTCGGGCAGTGGCTGCAACAGCTGCAGGAGCAGAACCTGGGTGCGCGCGCCTTCCAGCACACGCCGCTCTACGAGATCCAGCGCTGGCACAGTCATCTGGGCCAGAGCCTGTTCGACAGCATCCTGGTATTCGAGAACTATCCCATCGACAGTGTCCTGCGCGGCGATCAGACGCAAGGGCCCCGTTTCCGCCGCACCCATACCCGCGAGCAGACCAACTATCCGATGACGGTGGGCGTAGCGCCTGGGGATGGCGTGCAGAGCGGGCTGCAGGTCGGTTTGCGCTATCAGCGCCAGCACTTCGATGACGCCACCGTGCAGCAGATTGCCCGTCATCTGCTGCACGGCTTGCAGGCGCTGACGCAATCGGCCACGCGCGCCGTGGGTGAGGTGGCACTGCTGGCACAGGATGAGCAACAGGCCTTGCTGCAGTTGGGACAGGCCGAGCCCGGCGACATGGAGCGTGCACCGGTGCACCAGCTGTTTTCGCAGATCGCACGACGCCAGCCACAGGCCGAGGCCGTGGTGATGGGCGAACTCAGCCTGTCCTATGGCGAGCTCGAGCAACGTTCCAATCGCCTGGCCCGCCAGTTGCTGGCACACGGGCAGCCCGCCGCGGCAGGCGAGCAACGCATCGCCGTGGCACTGCCGCGTTCGCCGGAAATGATCGTGGCCCTGCTGGGCATACTCAAGGCGGGCGCGGCCTATGTGATGATCGATCTGGAGGCACCCCAGGAGCGCGTGGCCTACATGCTGCGCGATGCCCGGGTTGGCCTGGTGCTCGCCCAAGGGCAACCCTGGCCCGCACTGGCGCAACAGGAGGGGCCCGAGTGGCTGGATATGGACCAGCTGGCGCAAGACGATGTTCTCCCCGGACTGCCTGCCGTCGAGACCAGCCCGGAGAGCCTGGCCTATGTCATCTACACTTCCGGCTCCACGGGCCGGGCCAAGGGGGTGGAAGTGGCGCACGCAGCGCTGTCCATGCACATCCAGGCCACCGCCGCACTCTACGAGATGGGGCCGCAGTCGCGCGAACTGCATTTCCTCTCCTTCAGCTTCGATGGCGCGCACGAGCGCTGGATGACGGTGCTCAGTGCAGGCGGCGCGCTGGTGCTGCGCGATCCCGAACTGTGGACGCCCGAGCAGACGGTCGCAGCGCTGCACCGGCATCGCATCACCCATGCCGGTTTCCCGCCGGTCTATCTGAAGCAGCTGGCCGACTGGGTCGAGCGCAGCGGCAATGCACCACCGGTCTTCCTGTACTCCTTCGGCGGCGAGGCCATGCCGCGCGAGACCTTTGAACAGGTACAGCGCGTGCTGCATCCGCAGCGCCTGATCAACGGCTATGGGCCGACCGAAACGGTGGTCACGCCGCTGGTCTGGAAAGCCGGGGCGAACCAGCCCTGCGAGGTGCCGTATGCGCCCATCGGCCGACCGGTTGGACAGCGTAGTGCGATGATCCTGGATGACCGGCTGCAATTGCTGCCGCCCGGTGTGGCCGGCGAGCTCTACATCGGCGGCACCGGACTGGCGCGCGGTTATCTCGATCGTCCCGGGCTGACCGCGGCTTCCTTCCTGGCCGATCCTTTCGGCGCGCCGGGGCAGCGCATGTATCGCACCGGCGACCTGGCGCGCTGGGGCAAGGACGGCCAGATCGTCTATCTCGGACGTATCGACCATCAGGTCAAGATCAAGGGCTTCCGCATCGAACTGGGCGAGGTCGAGGCAGCGTTGCTGGCCCAGCCTGCGGTGCGGCAGGCGGTGGTGGTGGTGCGCACCCTGGGCAGCATCGATCGCTTGCTGGCCTATGTCAGTGCGCATCCGGAGCACCTGCCTGATGTGGGGGCGATCCAGCAGGCGCTGGCTGACAGTCTGCCGTCCTACATGCTGCCCAGCCGCATCATCGTGCTGCCGGCGCTGCCGCTCAATGCCAATGGCAAGATCGACCGCAAGGCGCTGCCGCAGGAGCTGCCGGCCACGCCGGAAAGCGCGCCGGGCGATGCGCCCGAGGGCGAGCTGGAGATGCTGATCGCGGCCAGCTGGGCCGACGTACTGGGGGTGCAGCGGGTCGGCCGGCATGACAATTTCTTTGAGCTGGGCGGCGATTCCATCCTCAGCCTGCAGATCATCGCGCGCCTGCGCCAGCAGGGCTGGAAACTGACGCCGCGCCAGATCTTCGAGCTGCAGACCGTGGCGGCACTGGCCCAGGCGGCCAGTGCCGCCGAGCCAGTGACGCAGCAGGCAGCCGCTGGGAGCGAGGCCGACGATGGTGCGGTGCCGTTGCTGCCGATCCAGGCCGATTTCCTGGCCACCCCCATCCCGCAGCGGCATCACTGGAATCAGGCCATCTTGCTGCACAGCCGCCAGCCCATCGATTTCAGCGCGATGCAGCAGGCCCTGGTCGATGTGGTCAACCATCACGATGCCTTGCGCATGGAGTTTCGCCAGGACGCGCAGGGCCAGTGGCTGCAGGCCTATGGTCCGCGCCGGGAACGCGATGCCGATGCGTCGCTGCTGTGGCAGGCGCAGCTGCATGCGCCTGCCGAACTGGACGCCTTCTGCGCGCGCGTACAGCGCAGCCTGCATCTGGAGCGCGGCCCCTTGCTGCGAGCCGGCAGCATGGCACTGGAGGACGGCAGCTGGCGCTTGCTGCTGGTGGTGCACCATCTGGTGGTCGATGGGGTGTCCTGGCGCATCCTGCTGGAAGACCTGCAGCAGGCCTATCGCCAGCGCCTGGCGCATGCCGAGCCGAACTTGCCGCCACGCACTGCCTCCTATCGCCAGTGGGGCCGCCGCTTGCAGGCTCAGGCGGTCACGCGCGCCCGGGAGTTCGATTACTGGCGCTCCCTGACCGAACTGCCTGCCAGCCTGCCATGCGATCATCCCGATGCGCCCCTGCTGGCCGCCGACCAGGCCCGCGTGGCATGTCGACTGGATGCGCTACAAACGCAGGCGCTGATCAAGCAGGCAGCGGCGGCCTATCGCACCCGCATCAATGATCTGCTGCTGGCCGCACTGGGACGTGCACTGGGACAGTGGGGTGGCATGGCGCAGCTGCTGATCACGCTGGAAGGACATGGCCGCGAACAACTGGAGAGCGGCAGCGAGGCGCTGGATGTGTCCCGCACCATAGGCTGGTTCACCAGCGTCATGCCGGTGGCCTTGCCCACGGCCGGCGAATGGCCCACGCTGATCCGCGCCGTCAAGAGCCTGCTGCGCAGCCTGCCGGACAACGGCATCGGCTACGGTCTGTTGCGCCAGTGGGGCGATGATGCCCAGCGCCAGGTCTTGCAGCGCATGCCCAATCCGGCGCTGGCCTTCAACTATCTGGGCCAGTTCGACGGCAATTTCCGGGAGGAGGGCGGCTGGCAGCCCGCCGTCGAATCACCTGGCGCCTCGCGCGATCCGGCCGCACCGCTGGGCTGCGATCTGTCCATCAATGGCCAGGTGGTCGGGGGCGAGCTGCGGCTGGAGATCAGCTACAGCCGACAACGCTACGAGGCCGCGACCGTGCAGCGCCTGGCCGGCGCGCTGGAAAGCGCCTTGCACGAACTGATCGCGCATTGTCTCAGCAGCGCCGGCGGCGTGACGCCGTCGGATTTTCCGCTGCTGCAGCGCGATCAGGCGCAGCTGGACGCCCTGGTGGCCGAAATGGCTTGCCCGCCGGCCCTGATCGAGGACATCTATCCGGCCACCCCCTGGCAACGCAATATGCTGCGGCACCTGCAGGATTCGCCCTGCTCGGTGGCCAATGTCGTGCAGCTCGACGCCAGCACTGCCCACATCGACGTGGCGCGCTTCGCCCAGGCCTGGCGCACGGTGCTGTTGCGTCATCCCATCCTGCGGACCGGCTTCGCCTGGGGTGGACAGTCGCAGCCGGTGCAGGTGGTATTGCGCCAGGCCGAGCTGCCGTTGACGGTGCTGGACTGGCGCGGCCAGTCGGCGGGCAATGTGCGGCGGCAATGGGAAGCACTGTGTCAGTACGAGCACCAGCGCGGCTTTGTGCCGCAGCAGGCGCCGTTGATGCGCTTTGTCATTGTCCAGGAGGATGGCGGTTATCGGCTGCTCTGGACCTGGCACCACGTGCTGCTGGATGGCTGGAGCATGTCGCAGCTGCTGGGCGAGGTGTTCTCGCTGATGGAACAACAGCCGCTGCAGCACCAGGCGCTGGACTTCCGCCACTACATCGTCTGGCTGCAACGGCAGGCCGGGCCGCAGGATGAACCCTTCTGGCGTGCCCAGTTCGCGCGCTGCCCGCAGTTCCCCGCCGGGCTGTTGTGCGGAGTTCCCACCCGCCTGCCGCAAGGCCAGGCCAGCGGCGCAGCATCGGCCTATGGCACCGTGCGCGAGCAGCTCACCACGGCGCAGACCCAGCTGTTGCAAAGCTTTGCAGCCAGCTGCAAGGTCACCTTCAACACCCTGGTGCAGGCCGCCTGGAGCCTGGTGCTGCAGCAAGTCACCGGCGCGGACGATGTGGTCTTCGGCGTCACGGCCTCGGGGCGCAGCACTGATTTTCCGGGGATCGAGCGGGTCATGGGCATGTGCATCAATACCTTGCCGCTGATCCAGCATCTGGACGGCACCATGGGCGTGCCGCAGTGGCTGGCCGGGTTGCAGTCGCACAACCTGGCGCTGCGCCAGCGTGAGCACGTGGACCTGGCGGCCATTTCGCAATGGGCGGCACGCAAGGAAGGCGACTGGTTCGACAGCCTGCTGATCTTCGAGAACTTCCCGGTGGATGAATCGCTGAAGAAGGGCGTCGGCCGCTCGCTGGCCTTCGACGCCATCCGCAGCCGCGGCGCCACTGAATTCCCGCTGACGGTGGTGGCCTTGCCGGGCGCGGCGCTGCGTTTCCAGTTCGAGTTCGACGGCGCACGGCTGGAGCAGACGCAGGTAGTGCAGCTGGCGCACCGGCTGATCGCGCTGCTGCTGGCGCTGCCGGGGCAGGACAAACTGTCCGGCCTGATGCGGCAAGGTGGCCAGGAGCGTACGCGCAAGTATGCAGTCAACCGTACTGGTACTGCACCGGTACTGCAGCGCCATCCGTCCGCCCGCGCAGGCGGGGATGACGGGCAGACCGTGCTGGTGTGCATCCCTGCGCACATGGGCAATGCCCATGAGTATGACGCCCTGGCGGCCGCCCTCGCCGGCGAGCATGCGATGTATCAGCTGCTGTGTCCGCCGCAGGAGCAATGGCGCTGGAGCAGCATGGATGGCGCTGCCCTGGCGGCACAGTATGCCGCCGCGCTGTGCGCATCCCTGCCGGGCCGTCGCCTGCGCCTGCTGGGTTGGTCAGTGGGCGGTCTGCTGGCGCTGGAAACGGCGCGGCAGTTGCAGGAACGCAAGCAGGCCGCGATACAGGTGGAATGGATCGGTCTGGCCGACAGTAGTGACTTTGCCGGTTTGCGTCAGCAGCTCGCGCAGTGGCCCATGCCGCCAGCGGAAATGTTGCTGGCCCACGAGGCCAGGCTGGAACGCTGGCTGGCGGCTTCACAGCGGCGCGCACAGTGGTATGCGCTGCTGGGCCAGATGAACGCGGCGCAGCGGGCGTATTTCCTCGTGGAGATCGTAGGGCGATTAGGCGAGCGCCTGCCGCTGGATGCTGCCGGCACCATCGGTGCGGAAGCGGCGTTGTGGGAACGCATCCGTTGCCTGCGGCTGGGCCTGCAGGCGCAGGTACAGGTGTCGGCTGCGCTGCACGTCTGGCAGGCCGGACGACGCGATGCCGCGCAGGTGCCGACCGACTGGGCGCAGTATGGCGCCACGCTCATGTCGGTGAGCACGGTAGCACAGGCCGATCATCTGTCCCTGCTCTCTGACGCACACTGGCATGCCGGTGTGCGTGCATTGCTGGTCTGAGGCGGGCAGGGCGCTGTTGTGAAAACGCTCTCCCGGAATCATCCGGGAGAGCGCTTCAGGGGCCACTGCCATGGCAACGGCAGTGGTCGTGGCGGTGCAGGTTTCAGGCCTGGCGCAGCTTGTCCTTGCTGAGCTTGCGGCCCTTGCGCTTCTTCCACCACACCACGATACCGGTCACCGAGAGCAGGCTGATGACCAGCCCCATGAAGGAAATGAAGATGCGCCATGGCAGCCCGAACACTTGCCCCATGTGCAGCGCGCCTATCCAGTTGCTGAAGGTATTGCCGCTGCGGTCGCCCGCAGGCAGCCAGTGACCGCGCAACTGCCCGGTGCGGGCATCGATGAGGATGCCGGTGTTGCCGACGTTGCTGCGCAGGTCGGCAGTACTGTGGACCATGTAGGCATAGAGGCCGCGACGGCGATCGAAGCTGAGTCTTTCCTCGAAGTCGGTGCGGATGCCCCGTTGAGCGGCGAAGCGCTGCATCGCCTCGCGCGCCATCGTATGCGCCTGCGGCCAGCTCATCGGCGGTGCGCTCATCGGTTCGCGCAGTGGTGGCTGGGCGCGCCAGCTGTTGTCGAAAGGCAGGATGCGTGTCATCACCGGCATGTAGATCTGGTCACGCAGGTTGAACATCACGCTGGACCAGGCGAACAGCAGCAACATCAGCCAGCACCACAGGCCGAAGGCCCGGTGCAGGTCGAGGTTGACGCGGTAGAAACCGGCCTGCCACTTGACCATCCACGCCGGTTTCCACTTGGACCAGAAGGGACGTCCGCGCGGCCAGGTGAGATAGACGCCGACGAAGCAGTCGATGGTCCAGAAGGTCGAGACCAGCCCCATCAGCAAGGCACCGGCAACGCGCGGCAAGGCCAGGGAGTGGTGGATGTTGAAGACCAGCGGCATCAGGTTCTGTGGGCGCAGGCTGATCTTGTCGCGGTCGCGCACCCCTTGCACCTTGCCGGTGTAGGGATTGACCAGGATTTCGTTGTAGGCCAATCGGTACGGGCGACCGGTCGCCGGATCCGTGGCGGGGTCGGCCATGAAGGAGACCGTGCGACCGGGCTGCGGATGCAGTATCAGCTGGTTGATCTGGACGTGCTCACCCAACTGCTGCTGGACCCGCTCACGCAGGGTGTACGGGTCCAGCATGGACGTGGCCGCCTGGCCCGGTGCGGGCTGGGCCAGTTGCAGCTCAGGCGCGAGCCAGACCTCCAGCTCATCCTCGAAGGCCAGCAGGATGCCGGTCAGGCTGGCCACCACCAGGAAAAACGCGATCGCCAGACCGGTCCAGCGATGCAGCAGGACGAAGGTCTGGCGTGTCGGCACCCACGGCCTCCAGGTTCGCCCGGAGGGTAGCGGGGCGGGTTTTACCATCGTGTGGTCACCTGTACCAGGCCGGTGCGGCGGGCACCGTATTCACACAGTTCCGAGCAGAAGGCATAGACACGGTCGGTGACGTTGTTCACCTTGAGCGCCAGCTCGAAGTTGCGCCAGTCGCTGGAAATGCGGCCCAGGTCGAAGCGGGCACCGAAGTCCAGCAGCGTGACCGAGGGGGTCTCGAAGGTGTTGAGCGCATTGCCATAGGCGCGGCCGATATAGCGCACGCCCGCCGAGACGTGCGCGCCGGCCAGGGCACCACGCTGGAAGCCGTAGTCCAGCAGTACGCCGGCATTGTGCTTGGAGGCGCCCGGCAGGGCTTTGCCCAGGGTGCTGGTGGTCGAACTGCTGGAAGTATTGCTGGTGACCTTGGTGTTGGTGTAGCTGTAGCTGGAAGTCAGATTCAGGCCATCGGCCAGCGACATCTTGCCTTCCAGTTCGACGCCGCGCGAGCGGGCCTCACCGGTCTGCAGGTAGTAACCGGCGTGGGCCAGGTCGGCGGTGGAGATGTTCTGGCGACGCAGGTCGAAGACGGCCAGCGTGAACAAGGCATTGGTATTGACCGGGGCGTACTTGACACCGGCTTCATACTGCTTGGCGGTCTCCGGCGTGAGCATGGCGCCGCCGAAGCTGGTGCCCGTGGTCGGGGTGAAGGATTCCGAATAGCTGGCATAGGGCGACCAGCCGCCGTCAAGCTCATATACCGTGCCCAGGTTGCGGGTATTGGCCTTGTCGCTGCGTTTGGTCTGGGTTCTGGAGATGTAGTTGCTGACGGTCTGGTCGGAGTTGTCGTGCCGGATGCCCGCCGAGACGATCCAGCGCTGGCCGATCTTGAGCTGGTCCTGCAGGTACAGGCCGACCTGTTCGTCTTCGGTCTTGGTGTTGTAGTTGTCTGCCACCGCCGGCAGGTTGGCATAGCTGCCGGTGTAGATGTTGGAGAGCACATAGCCGGCCAGGGTGTTGGGACTGAGGTAGCCGGTCACGGTCCCGGTGGTGCGATGGTAGTCCAGGCCCATGAGGACCTTGTGCTTGATCACGCCGGTACCGAAGTCGGCTTGCAACTGGTTGTCGGCCGTGAGGGTGTCCGAATTGGTCTTCAGGCGCCAGCGTTGCAGGGCCGCAGTGGCGTACTGCGTGGTCGGATAGTAGGCGGCGAAGCGCAGGTTGTTGCGGGTGCCGTCGTACTTGGTATAGCGCAGGTTCTGACGGAAGGTCCAGACATCGTTGAACTGGTGCGAGAACTGCGAACTGATCGACGCGTTGTCGTATTTCTCGTTGTTGTCGGCCGAACGGCCCAGTGCGGTGCTGGTGGGGAGGCGACCATTGGGGTTGTAGCTGACCGTGCCGACGGCCGGCAACAGGTTGTTGGACAGACCTTCACTGTGTTGCAGTTCGACGCGGCCGGTCCATTCCGTGCGGTCGTCGGGGCGCCAGGTGATGGCCGGGGCCAGGAACAGGCGGTTGTCGACGGTATTGTCGACCTGGGTCCGGGCTTCACGGGCCAGGCCGGTGAGGCGATAGGACCAGACCCCCGCATCATCAAGCGAACCGCCGAAGTCGCCGGCGATCTGCTTGCGGTCGAAGCTGCCGACCTGCACCTGCAGTTCGTGCAGCGGTGTGGTGGTGGGCTTCTTGGAGACCACGTTGATCAGCCCGCCCGGGGAATTTTGTCCGAACAGCACCGAGGCCGGGCCGTGCAGCAGTTCGATGCGCTCCAGGCCATAGGGCTCGGGTGCATAGCGGCTGTAGCTGGCGTTGGAGGAAGTGAGCATGCCGTCGCGATAGAAGGAGCCGCCGTTGTTGAGGGCGAAGCCGCGCAGCAGCGAGCCGGTATCGACGATGGCGAAGGCACCGGTGGAGACCTGCACGCCACTGGTGTAGCTCAGCGCCTCGGAGACGGTGCGGGCCTGCTGGGTGGCGATCTGGTCCGCGGTCACCACCGAGATCGAGGTCGGCGTCTCGGTGATGGGAGTATCGGTCTTGGTGGCAGTCGCGCTGCGCTTGGCCACGAAACCATGCACCGGACCGGTGGCTTTCTCTTCTTCTCCCGCTGCGGTGACGGTGACCTGGGGCAGTTTGTCATCCGTGCTGGTGGTCTGGGCCATGCTGTTGGCGCAGGCCGACATGCCCAGCAGGGCGCACTGAAGGGAGCTGACCAGCAGGCGCTGGCGCAGCGGGGAAGGGTGATGCCGGAAGTTTCGTGTGGTCATGGTAAAACGCGTTCCTCGATTGCTGTTGTTGTAGATGTTGTTGACGTGAATTGAAGAAGGGGCGGCGCGGGCGGCGGCTGGCGCGCCCCGGGTCAGGCCTGCAAGGCGCCGTGGCGCTGGACATCCCCTGATGCTTGCAGTGCCGAGGGTGCTGCATGGCCCTGGTGCAGCGTGTGCGCCAGGGCCATGCGGATTTCGTCGGTGCGAACCGCCGTGATCGACAGCAGCGTGTCGGACAGGCCATGCGAGTCTTCGCAACTACCTTGCAGGAAGATCGCCGGGCGGAAGTTGGGCGTACTGTCCAGGCGGTAGTGGCGATCGACGCGCATGCCCGGCAGATAAGCTTGCAGCTCGCCCAGCAGGGCGTGATGCTGCTGGCGCTGGTAGCCGGTGCCCAGGATCACCGCATCGTAGGTTTCGGTATTGACCTCGCCGCTTTCCAGATTCTTCAAGGCCAGGTGCACGCCGGCATCGTCGCTCCAGGCCTCGACGGTGTCGTGGCGGCGCAGGAAACGATGGCGCTGTTGGCCCCGCACTTTCTGCTGATACAGCACGTCGTAGAGGCGCTCGATCAAGGCCATGTCGGGTGCGGCGTAATTGGTCTGCATGAATTCCTCCAGCAGCGCCGCGCGACTGTCGTTGGGAGTGTTGTAGACGTAGTCGGTATAGTCGGGATTGAAGATCTCGTTGACGAAGGGACTGTCGTCAGAGGGCTTGATGGTGCGCGCGCGCGTGACCAGATCCACTGACAGGTGCGGATGGCCCTGCAGTTCCAGGAAGATCTCGGTGGCGCTCTGGCCGGCACCGATGACAGCCACGCGGCGCGGTGGCGGCAGCCGTGCGAAGGCGCTGCGGAAGCTGCTGGAATGGAATACCCGCGGTTCCTCGCGCAGGTGCGCCAGGCAATCCGGGATATTGGGCGTGCCACCCAGCGCCATCACCAGGTTGCGCGTGAGGCGCTCATGGGTGCGGTGGTGGGCATCGCGCGAGACTACCCGCAGCATGCTGACCTCGCTGCCCCTGATCTCGGGCAGCACGGCGATGACTTCTTCACCGTAGCGACATTGATGATCGAAAT
Organism: Herbaspirillum sp. FG34; assembly: GCF_057809315.1. Classification (NCBI taxonomy): domain Bacteria; kingdom Pseudomonadati; phylum Pseudomonadota; class Betaproteobacteria; order Burkholderiales; family Oxalobacteraceae; genus Herbaspirillum; species Herbaspirillum sp. FG34. The sequence continues at coordinate 11,808 of NZ_JBMDJS010000026.1, forward strand.
GTCCTGCGGCCCAGGCCAGGTAATCGTTGAACTCCAGCCGGCTGGGGTAGAAGGTCTTGAGATTGATGAAGTCCGACAGTCGCTGCTTCTGGTGCAGGTAGTTGATGAAGGTGTAGGGGCTGGCCGGATTGCGCAGCGTGGCCAGATCCTTGAGGAAGGAAATCTGCATGTGGGTGCCATCGAGCATCATGTCGCCGTGCCAGGCGAAGTGAGGCTGCTTTTCCAGGAACAGGGCATCGATCGGCGCAGCCTGTGCCTGGTTCTCCTGCAGGGCGATGGCCAGCGCGAGGTTGGACGGGCCGAAGCCGACGCCGATGAGGTCATGGATCTTCAAGACGGGTCTCCTTTCAGGGGGAGCAGGGGAAAAACGGCGGGTCCAGCGGCGCCAGCGGAGTCTGGGGTTGCCACAGGCCTTGTCCGAAATAGCGTTCACGCGAGAGCATCACCAGCATGGCGCGCTTGTGCGGGAAATCGAACTCCTTGAGCTTGGCGTAGCCGCTCTTGTCGAGATTGCGGATCTGTTTGTCGTGATCCGCGCGCGGCTCGCCCACTACGGTCTGGGTACGACAATCGTCGAGGAAGAGGTAATGCGAGATCGAGGTCAGCCAGGCCACCGCGAACTGCTTGCCACGGAAGGCTTCCTCGCCCACCAGCACATGCCAGCCGCGGTCGAAGTCGCCACAGTCGTAGAAGGGCGCGATGCGGTTTTCCTTGGCCCAGTAGACTTCGAAATAGGCAAAGGGCTGGTCGTCGAAGCTGGCAATGAGCGAGGTCATGTGCGGATCGGCGGCGATGGTATCGAGATAGTGGCGATGGCGCGCCAGGTCGCCGGCCTCATCCCAGAACTGCACCACCACCGGGTCATTCATCCAGCGGTTGAAGAGGGGCAGATCCTCTTCCAGGCGCAGACTGCGCAGTGACAGTGTCTGTCCCAGCCAGGGCAGGTAGCGACGGTAGACTTCTCCCTCCGGTTTGGGCGCCCGCAAGGGGTGGCGCTTGCCCTCGCTCATCACCTGCTGCACGGGGAAGGGCGGCCGCTCTTGCGGCAACCATCCGGCGGCGTGTTGCCAGACCAGTTCGGCCAGGGCCACATGCCGGCTGCCCTGGCGTACCAGCAGACCGGCGCGGCACATGGCCGCGGCCTGAGACTGGGGCAGCTCGACAACGACCTTGCCCGCTTCGGGCACGTGCACAAAGATCGTCTGCAGGATGGCCAGCAGATCGGTGCAGGAGTCGCTACTGCCTTCCTGGGCAATGGCCCAGTCCTGGCCGCTGGTACTGCGCTGCCAGGACCAGCGCGACCGCACCTGACCATCAGGATCGGTCACGGTGAGCTGCTGCGCCTGGCGCAACACCAGGAGCGACAAGCCATTGATGCAGACAGGCGTGACGGCAGAGGAGGGGGGCAAGGTCATCAACAAGGACTCCGAGTAAGCAAGAGGGGCAAGGCAGCAGCGATGGAAACTGAAGAAAAATGACAAAAAGCCAAGTCCTTGCTCTCCGGATCGCAAAAAACCTTCACCTTTACCTAGACGAATGAGAAGTATTTTTATTTAGGCGAGGGCGGTAAACGGGCTGCAATGCCTTGTGCAGCGGGGAAATGGGCCGTTGGGGCCGGCATCCCCACAGGTCAGCAGGGGTAAATGGCGGGGCAGCTGGATCGTCAGGTCAATATGAAGTTTTCATTCGCGATTTTCTTGTCACTGCTTTTCGCTCGTCATCCCAACCTCGTTACCGCATGCTCAACTTTCTGATACGCCAATCCTGGCGCCTGCTTCTGTTAGCGTCTTCCGCCAGTGTTCTGCGTGGCATCTGCAGCGTGCTGACCGTGGTCCAGATCAACGCTGCCATCGCCGGCCAGGCGGCCAGCCGTCCCCAGGCCGCCTGGCAATTTGCCGCGACGGTATTGTTGCTGATGGTATTTCACCTGCTTTCCAACATGTCCTTCGAGCGACTGAACCAGCGTGCCCAGGCCGATTTGCGCCGCTACATTTCTGCACGGGTCATTGGCGCCGATTACCGACATATCGAAAAAATCGGCGCCCCGCGCATCCAGTCCGCCCTGACTGAGCACAGTGCCAAGGTTGCCGAATTCTTTGTCGGCATGCCGGCCATCCTGACCAACTCGGTGGTGGTGATCGGCTGCCTGATCTACATGGTGCTGTTGTCCTGGCAGGTGTTTCTTGGCGCGCTGGCGGTGTTGGCGCTGGGGTCGGTGGGCTACCATCTGGCCCATCTGAAGGCCATCCGTTACCTGGAGCAGGCTGCACGCGAGCAAGATGTGATGTTCGGTCATTTCCAGAGCATGACCCATGGCGCCAAGGAGCTGCGCCTGCATCGCGACAAGCGCGAGCGTTTCGAGCGCGACCTGTTGCAGGTCGCCATCGAGAATGTGCGGCGCCTTCGCACGCGTGGCATGTGTACCTTCAGTGCCTCTGCGGGCTGGGGCAATTTCCTGATCTTCGCCTTCATCGGGGTGGTCCTGTTTGCCCTGGTCAGCGACGCCCCCGGGCAGCGTGCCGTGGTGAGCGGTTTTGCGCTGGTGTTCGTCTACATTGTCACACCGCTGGAGGTGCTGTTGATGAACATCCCGCGCGCCAATCTGGCCCGTGTGGCGGCGGCCCGTATTGACGCAGTCGCGCAGGAAATGCCCAGCAGTGAGGTGCTTGCGCCGACCGGCCAGCGCAGCCAGCTGGAAAGCCTGGTCCTGCGCGGCGTCACGCACCGCTACTATCATGAGCGCAGCGACGGGATCTTCATGTTGGGGCCGATCGAGCTTGCCTTCCGTCCCGGGGAACTGTGCTTTCTGGTGGGGGGCAACGGCAGTGGCAAGACCACGCTGGCCAAGCTGCTGGTGGGATTGTATGTGCCGCAGGATGGGGAGATTGTCTGGAATGGCGTGGCAGTCGGCGATACCAACCGCGATGCTTACCGGCAGTTGTTCTCGACGGTATTCTCGGACTTCCACCTTTTTGATCAGTTGCTGGAGGGAGGGCGGCCGGACCTGGATGCCGAGGCCAACCGTCTCCTGGAACGCTTGCAGTTGCAGCATGTGGTGCAGGTCAAGGCGGGGGCGTTCACCACGCGCGCTCTGTCACAGGGCCAGCGCAAGCGCCTGGCACTGGTAGTGGCGGCACTGGAGGACCGGCCCTTCATGGTCTTTGATGAATGGGCTGCGGATCAGGATCCGTTGTTCAAGGATGTTTTCTATCGCGAAATCCTGCCGGAGCTCAAGGCACGCGGAAAGGCGGTGCTGGTGATCTCGCATGACGACCGCTACTTCGACCAGGCCGATGTGCTCCTGTCGTTGGAGAATGGGCAATTGAGCCGGAAGTCGTCGGTAGGCCGGAGCACTCCGGCTGAAGTGCGGCAGGGGGAGTTTGCGCTTTGAGCTTGCGTGATGAGTGGTGATGAGGGGCACGTCCAACGTCTGCATGGGTGTGCCGGGCTTGTTGTCGTTAATTCGCATAATTTGTATTATGTAAAATAATTCACGAACCGAAAAACGGTTTTACGCTCCACCCGCTGCCAGTTCATTTCTTTTCCGTACATAAGTTTTACCTGAGGACTGCAGCGGGACGTGTCAAGCAAGGCTGGCCGACCTCTTCCATCGTCGCACATCCGTATTGACAGCGCCCCGGCAATTGGAAATTCAGCAGAATGTTATCAAGGCTGCTGCATCGCCTTCTGGATATCACCCACCATATCGAATTCGGCGCCCACCCAGCGGCGCGCCAGTCGATCGATGGTGCCATCGCGTGTCATGTCCCCGATGGCCCTGCTGACCGCCTCCTTCAACGGCTGCTGACCCTTGGCGATGGCCGGTGCCGACAACTGGTAGATCAGGACCGGTCCAACTTCCTTGATCGGTAACTTGTTCACGTTGGCGTATTTCATGCCGCCGAAATGTGAACTGATGACCGCGTCGATGCGCCCATTGCCCAGATCGTTGAAGACGAAACCACCATTGTCATACGCGCGGATATCCGATGCCTTCAGGTTGGCGCGCGCCCAGCTTTCGTTGGTGGTGCCGGTGGTCACGCCGACCTTCTTGCCCTTGAGATCGGGCTGGTCCCTGATGCTGGTATTGCTGGCCAGTACGAAGATGCGGAAATCCTCCACCCCATACGGCGCGGCGAAATCCACCTGCTTCTCCCGTTCCGGCGTGGGCGTCAGGTCGTTCATCACCATGTCGTACTTGCCGGATTTCAAACCTTCGACGAAATTCTTGAAACTGTCGGCCACGAACACTACCTTGGCCACACCGATGCGCCTTGCCACTTCCTTGGCGACCTCGACGTCATAGCCGGCCGGTTGCAACTTATCATCGATCAAACTCCAAGGCGGGCTGCTTTGCGTGTTGGCAATACGGATCACACCCGATGCGCGTGCACTGGCGAGAATGTCGGCCGATATGTTCTGGGCTCCCACGGCAGCCGCTACGGTACTGAGCAGCATGGCCGTCAGGCCGGTCGGAATCAAATGACGTAACTTCATGGTGCTATCCCCTCTTGATCATCAATGAAATCGGAAGCCCATTCTGTGGGTAGACCAGGGGGATCAGCAATCCCTGCATGTTTCTTGACTGATAAGCTGAACTTATAGTCTTGGTGCTAAAAGTGATGAAGCCATTAGATATCTTGCACCAATCCGGCACAGAAAAACGAAGGCCAGGGTCTGTCGCCCTTCCCCGTTCTGCCTTCATTGAGGCGCCCCTCTCTCCCTACCTACATCGCGTTGCACCAGACACGTGCGCAGCGCACAACCCGGTGCATGGCCGTGAAAACTCACGCACGCCTCAGAAGGCGCCGGGTTTCTGGTACAGCACCTGGCGCAGCGAACTCATGTCCGACTCCATCTGTATGCGCATCACCCGCAACAGCTCCTTGGCATTCTCCGACATCGGCACTCCAGGCCGGAACACCAGCAGCGCCGTGAAGTTGGCCGTCACTTCCATCGGTTTCAAGCGCAGACCCCGCGTGACGTAATCCAGCGCCAGGATAGGATGTGCCATACCCATGCCCACACCGCGCATGGCGAATTCGCACACCGAGTTGGAATACGGCGTCTCCAGGATGGGCCGCAACACTTTTCCCTGCAGAATCAACTCCTGCTCCAGGCGGCGACGGCTGGCGTCTTCGGGATTGAGGGCGATGAATGGATGTTCGAGCAGGTCGTCAGCCGTAATCAAAGGCTTGCCTGCCAATGGGTGTCGCTCGTTCATGACGATCACGCCGGGCACGCTGGTGAATTGCGAATGCTCGAGTCCGGAGACCGACAGTTCATCAGCCATCAGCCCAAAATCCAGCTGCCCCGCGCTGACCTGCTGGTAGACCTCGCGCGAACTCATGATCTGGAACGACATCTGTACACGCCGCTCGCCCAGCCCGAAAGCCGCAATGGCGCGTGGCATGAAACCGTTGCCCAGCGCAGGAAACGAGGCGATGGCCAGACGCCCCAGTCCGAACGACCGCAGGCTGCGGATGCGGTGCTCGATCATCTCGAACCCGGCGAAGCAGCGATCGACCTCCACGATCAAGGCCAGCGCCTCCTGTGTCGGCACCAGCCGGCCACGTGTGCGTTCGAACAGTCGTAACTCGGAAGACGCTTCCAGCTTGCGGATCGACTGACTGATCGCCGGCTGGGATACGTTGAGCAAGGCGGCGGCCTTGCTGGTGGTCCCGGCACGCATGACGGCACGGAAGACCTGAATGTCTCGCATATCCATATATAAGTATCACTTATAGAGTTAATCCTATGTGCTGTTGATGGCGCCAGCGCGAATTCGGATACTGGGCTTCTCTTTTTTAGATTAACAAATTAATCGCATGAGTCTCCCTACTTCATCGCAACAAGCGTTCGCCAGTCTGTCACCCGCTGTGATGCGCGCCTCCACCGTGGTGTTCGACACCTTCGAGGACTTTGTCCAGCGCAAGCAGCGCCAACCCGATGGCTTCAGCTATGGTGTCACAGGCACCCCTACGGCACGCCTGCTGGAGCAGCGCGTGGCTGCTCTGGAAAACGCCCGCCACTGTGTCATCGCCCCCTCCGGCGCAGCAGCCCTGATGACGACGGTGATGGGGTTCGTGCGCGGCGGGGACCATCTGCTGGTCTCGGCAGCCTGCTATGGTGCCCTCAAGACCTTTGCCGAGAAATGGCTGGCGCACATGGGGGTGGAGGTGGAGCTGTATCGCCCTGATATCGGCGCCGATATTGCCGAGCTGATCAAGCCGACCACGCGCATGATCTGCATGGAAGCGCCAGGCACGGTCACGATGGAGATGCAGGACATCCCGGCCATCACTGCCGTTGCGCGCCAACGCGGTGTGCTGACCATGCTGGACAACACCTGGGCCAGCCCCCTGGGGCTGAAATGTCTGGACCACGGTGTGGACTTCAGTATCCAGGCCGCTACCAAGTTCCTGGGCGGCCACTCTGACGTGCTCATGGGCTGCATCAGCATGAATGACCACGGTCACTACGACATCCTGCGTGAGACCCAGAGCATCCTTGGTCAGCAGGTCAGTCCCGAGGACTGCTTCCTGGTCCTGCGTGGGTTGGAGACATTGCAGTTGCGGGTGCAGGCACAGGGTGCATCGACGCTGCAGGTGGCGCACCATCTGGCCCGCCATCCAATGGTGGAACGGCTGATGTATCCGCCGCTAGAGTCCGACCCTGGTCATGCGCTCTGGAAGCGGGACTACAAGACCCATGGCTGCCTGTTTTCGATGATCCTGAAGCCTGCACCGGAAAGTGCCTTCCACGGTTTCTTCGACGCCCTGCAGCACTTCGTCATCGGGGCCAGCTGGGGCGGCGTGCACAGCCTGGCGGCGTATTATCCGGCCGCCTTGCAGGCCAATCGCGCTTTCCCGGCGACCGACCAGCCGGTGGTGCGCCTGTCCATCGGTCTGGAAGATCCGACCCTGCTGATCGCCGATCTGGATCAGGCACTGGCACAGTATGCAAACGCTGCAGCGCAGGCATGATGCACGCGTCAATGACCACAGAAGCGGTGCCCAAATGCAGGCACGGCAACCGGGAGGAGAACCATGATTGATCTGTTTGTCAGGGCACTACCGCTGCTGGAGAAAGCGGTGGTGGTGACCATCGGGCTGGGACTAGGCTCGTTCGTGCTGGGCTCGGCGCTGGGCATGCTCATTGCGCTGGCACGGATCTCCGATGCGCGGCCACTGCGCTGGCTTGCGTTCGCCTACGTGTCGGTGTTTCGCGGCACACCGCTGCTGATCCAGATTCTGCTGATCTATTTCGGTCTTCCCAACTATGGCATCACCATCGATCCCATTCCCGCCGCGCTGCTGGCACTGACGCTTTTCTCGGCGGCCTACCTGAGCGAGAACTTCCGCTCCGGCATCAATGCGGTAGATCGTGGTCAATGGGAAGCCGCGTGGGCCATGGGCATGGGCTACTGGAAGACGCTGTGGCGCGTGATACTGCCGCAAGGCCTGCGCATAGCCATTCCCCCCGTGGGCAGCCGCCTGATCGCGCTGATGAAGGACACCTCGCTGGCCTCCACCGTAACGGTGGTGGAACTGACACGCGTAGCCGATCAGCTGGGGGCGACCACCTTCCGCTACATGGACATGTTCATCATCGTCGGGACCATCTACTGGATCATCAACCAACTGCTCACTCTCCTGCAAACCTGGCTGGAAGAGATACTGTCGAGGCGCTATCAATGAATCAGTCTTCCCAATGCACCGTCCGCGTCAGTGGACTGGCCAAGGCATACGGTGCCAATCAGGTGCTGCGCGACATCAATCTCGAAGTCGCACGCGGTGAAGTGCTGGTCATCATGGGCCCGTCCGGCTCGGGCAAGACCACGTTCATCCGCTCACTGAATCTGCTGGAACTGCCGGACCGCGGCAGTATCGAGATCTGTGGGGTGAGGCTGAGCGATCCTGCGACATTGCCGGCGCGTGAACTGCGACAAAAGACGCTGCAGATCCGGCAGCAGACAGCCATGGTGTTCCAGTCCTTCAACCTGTTCCCGCACATGACGGCGTTGCAGAACGTGATTGAAGGACTGATCTCGGTCAAGGGCGTTGCCAAGGGAGCGGCCCGTGAGCGTGGTCTTGCGCTGCTGGGCAAGGTCGGGCTGGCGGAGAAGGCTGATGCGTATCCGGGCAAGCTCTCCGGTGGACAGAAACAGCGTGTAGCCATTGCCCGTGCACTGGCCATGGATCCGGAAGTGATCCTCTTCGATGAGCCAACCTCGGCACTGGATCCGGAACTGAGAGATGACGTCTTGAACGTGATGCGCGAACTGGCAGGCGAAGGCATGACGATGCTGGTCGTTACGCACGAAACCCGCTTCGCCCGGGAAGTGGCTGACCGCATCGTCTTCATGGAAGGCGGGCACGTGCTGGAAGACACCACCCCTGCTCTCTTCTTCGGTGCTCAGGGTAGCGAGCGTTCGCGGCAGTTCCTGGGACGTCTGCACGAATGATGTGAGCAAGCTGGCGAGTTACCGTGATCAATCTGTGCACTACGGTACAGCACCTGTAGAGAGAATGTGACAATTTGTCGCACGCATCACATCGGGTCCTGCGCGCATAATTCGAGCCTTCTCCCATCCAGGGCGAGTCAACGTGCCTCGCCCCATGAAGGCTTAAAACATCATGGAAGTCAGTCCTTACGGCCTTCAGAGTTTGTGGGCGCAGGGTGACATCGTCACGCGCGCAGTCGCCGTCCTGCTGATAAGCATGTCCATCGCCTCCTGGCATGTCATGCTGACCAAGGCACTTGACCTGCTACGCATGCGTAAATCTGCGGAGGCCGCCCGTCGTGATTTTTGGACAGTCGCCGACCTGGAGGGCGCCCTGGCTACTTTAGGGCATGACAATCCATTTGCCGCGCTCGCCCGTGCGGGCAGGACTGCGCTGTTTCATCATCAACAGCATCGTGGATATTTGCATGAACAGCTCGCTGTCAGCGACTGGGTCACCCTGGGCTTGCGACAGTCCATCGATGAAGCTGCTGCGCGTCTGCAAGCAGGCATGGCCGTTCTGGCATCCGTAGGGTCCACAGCGCCGTTCGTCGGTCTGTTCGGAACAGTCTGGGGTATCTATCACGCACTGGTCTCCATCGGCACCACCGGCCAGTCAAGCATCGACAAGGTTGCCGGCCCCGTTGGAGAGGCGCTGATCATGACTGCGCTGGGACTGGCGGTAGCCATTCCCGCCACCTTTGGCTATAACGCGCTGGTTCGAGGCAACAAGAGCACGCTGGCACGCCTGAACAAGTTCGGTTTCGACCTGCATGCGTTGTTCGTGACTGGCGCTCGTGCAGCGGCGTACCAAGTCAATGAATTGCCCTTGAGCGTGGCGCCGTCCCCGCGGTAGAACATACGCGAGCCTGGCATGTCGCTCCGGCGGTAAGGCTGATGAGCCGTTATCCGACCTTCTCCGAGTTCCTGTCCAACAGCCAGAGAATTGAAAAATCGGTTTGCTTTACGGTTGCCAGAAAATTACTTTAAACGATGAAAAAGACTTCCCTGGCAGCCGCCATCGCATTGATCTATCCATTTGCAACAGTCGTCATGGCGCAATCCAGCAACGCCACCTCGACACCCATCACCAATGCGGTTGCTGCTGAAAGCATTTCAGACAAGCAGCCTGTGTCTTCGGAGCTTCCTGAGGTTGTCGTTACAGAGGAGAGTCCGGGCTACGCTGCTTCACGGTCCAGCTCGGCGACGCGCACGGATACACCGTTGCTGCAGACACCGCAGTCTGTCTCTGTATTGAAGCGATCCCTCCTTGATGACCAGGACGTCCGCAGCCTCTCCGATGCACTCGTCAACGTTTCCGGGGTGGTGCCGACCAAGCCGGAGGAAGCATTGCTGATCGCTCCCATCATTCGAGGGTTTCCTGCTGAGACCTATCTGGATGGCCTGTCCATCTTCGGCGGAAATCAACAAGCATTCAATCCAGCAGGCTTGGTCGGCGTCGAACGCATCGAAGTGCTGAAGGGACCAAGTTCGACCCTGTATGGTGGTGGCCTGGGCTCTCCCTTGGGCGGACTCATCAACATCGAGTCGACGCGTCCCGAGATTGGCAGCAATGGCGGCTTTCTTGGTGTACGAGCCGGCAGCTACTCAACCACCAACCCCTATGGCGACTACAACGCAACACTGAGCGACAAGCTGGCAATACGTCTCGCAGGGGAATACCAGGACAATACAAGCTGGATCGACAAGGTCCACGGGAAACGCGTATTTTTCCAGCCCAGCATCCTGTTCAAGCCCGACGCGCAGACCGAGATTCTTTTTTCTGGCCAGTACAACCGTACCCAGCAGCTTGAGTACTCAGGGCTGCCGGCTCAACAGGCGCTGGCGGGTCAGCTTTATCGCAATGCCTTTCCAGGTGCGCCCAATGGCCAGCCCATGACGGATATCAACAATCGTCTCGGAAAGATCGAGGTGCGCCACAAGTTTGATGACGGTGTTCGCCTGGAGGCGTCCGCACAGTTCTACACCAGTAACGTTGGCCAATACGGAAGCTTCATCTATCCGGCACTGGCAGCGCCCAATGCTTCTACACCGACCGCCTATCCGATCTTCCCGCTCACCATGAGCACCAGAACGCGCGAAACCGCTCTCGACGCGCATTTGATCGCGCCATTGAAGATGCTCGGCGGCCGTCACGAATGGGTCGCTGGGGTTGCATACGACCTGACGAAGTTTTATTCGGGGATGGGCTTTGATGGGACTAGCGTCGGCTCGATTGATCTTTCCGACCCTCAATATAACCTCGCCTTTGGCGACAAGACCCCCATCAACTCCACGCAGACGGATCGCTACCGCACACTCGCAACTTACGTACAGGACCAGGCTCACTATGGTCGCTGGCACTTCACGGGTGCACTGCGGCTGACCCAGCTTGAGTTCCAGGAGGCCGAACAGGGGACCGACAAGACTTACCACCATGTTTCGCCGCGGGTAGGCGTCAATTACGACCTTCTGCAAGGACTGGCACTGTATGCGGGTTATGCGACCGCCTTCCGCGCACCATTCGGTTTCATCGGATCGACGATACCCAAGCCAGAGACATCCAGGAACATCGAGCTTGGTATCAAGCTTGACGATAAAGCGCGCAAGCTGTCGGGAACGCTGGCCGTGTTCGAACAAACGCGCGACAACGTCGCTACAGCCGACCCCGGAAATCCCCTCGTGTCGATTCAGACGGGGCAGCAACGCGCACGCGGATTCGAGGCCGACATGACCTGGGAACCGGTGCGAGCGTTGTCCTTGCTGGCGAACTACGCCTATACCCAAGCGGTGGTCACGCAAGACAACACGATCCCGGTTGGGGACACACTGGCCCGCGTGCCAAGGCATAGCGGACGCCTGGCCTTCCGCTATCGCGTACTGGATGGCGCCGCTGAGGGATTGTCGTTCGGAGCCGGTATCACGGCACTCGGTCGCCGTCAGCTGACCTTGCCCAATACCGTCTCCGTGCCAGGCATGGCGACTGTGGATGCCCAGGCAGCCTATGATTTTGGTCGGTACACCCTTCAGCTTTCCGGATACAACCTGACGGGACGACGAAGCTACGAGTCCTATCAGTATTTTGGCTTTCCGGTCGTCATTCCGACACAGCCGAGATCGTTTTACCTGACGCTCAAAGTCAATATCTGAGCACGGCAGGTGGTGTTGTCATGGAGGTCAAGGTTATTACAGACGTAATTCGAAGCAGAGCTGGTCGCCGCAGCATCGTGCCTTGTTCCAGTGTAACGGGGAAGCTGCGGGTATTGGCAAAGCGGGAGGGCTCGAACTGCCCTTCCGCTTTCATCGAGTGTTGCGTGTAATCAAAGCGTCGGGTTCGGCCCCTTTTGCAATGCTGTCTCAGGCAGCCAGCTTTTCTGTATCCCACTGCGCCGGCGCCCTGCCCTGCATGAGTTGCTCCAAGACTTGCGCCAGCCGTGTCATCCAGAGCCGCTTCAGGGCATCGTGAGCATGCCTGTCTGCAGACAAGCGGAGACGATTGCCGCGCTGTCCCTGGATTGCGGCCAGGATTTCCGGTGGACATTCCAGTGCTTTGAGCAACTCCACGGCTGCCCGTCGGAGATCGTTGGGCGTCCAGTCCGAAATTGGCAGGCGTGGTCGCTGATATTCAGGACGTGAGTCACAGTCCTCTCGCGCATTCCAGACCGCCACGCCGACGTTCTTGGGATCGAAGCGTCCGCCCTTGCGTCCTTTGAACAGGTAACCATTCGTGCTGGCCAGCAGCCGACGCTGCACGATCTCCAGAGCCCGTCCCACCAGGGGGATACGAAAATCGCTCGCGGCACCACGTCGTTGGGGACGCAACTTTGCCTCCGGGATGATCCACCACCAGCCATCCTCCTCCTGGCTGATCTCGCTGGCGTGCATGGCGCAAATTTCCTTTCCAGGAGCACATGTCCACGCAAACAGCGTCAGGATGTCTTCGTTGGCGCTGGTGAAATGATGGAACCACGGCAACAGGATGGCGAGCTCATCGACCGACAGCAGACGTTTCTCGGCGCCACGATGCACGCCCTTGACACGAACGCCCTTGCTCTTGAACTCCCCACGCAGGATACCGCGCCAGACATTGACGTTCTCCGCAGGAAGCAATCCATGGGTAATGGCGTAGTCCCATGCCGCGCCCAGTTCGCGTCGCGTGATGGTGCCTTGGGTGGGCCGGTCCAGGAACCCGCGAAGAAAGTCAGCAGCCAGGTCTGCATCGACCTCCTGTGCGGGTAGGCTACCGAATTCACCGAGCGTGCGCGCGAAAATGCGCCATACTTCCCTGGCCCCTCTCTCGCCCCAATGATGCTTGACGTGCCCCTCGTAATAACGCAAGCCAATTTGCTGCACCGACAGTTGCGCAGCGGATTCATTGGGCATGGCGATGGAAGCCCGTCGTGGGTGTTCCGTTTGCCGATGTACTGCTGAGGGATCGACGCCCTGATCACGCAGACTCTTGAGCTGCCTCCAATGGCGAACGGCCGAGGTCAATGACATGTTGGGCCACTCGCCCAGCTTGACCTGACGGATCCTGCCATCATCCGGATTCTTGTAGCGATAGATCCAGTTGTACATGCTTTCGTTGGCACGCAAACGCAAGCCGCGATGCTTGGGGATGGTGAGATGCTCGCCGGCGGCCAGCGACTGGACTGCAACTGCGACTGCATTAAACATGTTTTCTTCTCCGTTGGAGCAATTCGATCTGACCAAATTCATTTGGCTTTGCTGATCAATGCAATTGACCGCCAGTTTGAATTCGGCGTCGGAATAGCTCGCATCAAGGCGCCAAACTCTGCGTGAGACGACTTCAGCTTGTTCATGTGCTATTTCGGTCGATATTTCTGCTCATAACGAGCACACACGCAAAGGTCTTCACAAGTCCGCGAGGAAGACTCGTACAAGCCATGTAATCAAGGTGATTAAATGAAGCTGGGAGGGGCGCGACTGCGATGTGCCGTGGGCACCAACGTTCGGACCACGGTGACGTCAGGCATGTAGAAGAGAGGGTACGCCAGCACCGCGACCAGCAGAGCGATACCGGGTGCAGCAGATGCCAGAGCCGGAGTGTGCTGCTGCAGGACGCAATAACCGCAGTGTGCTTTGTCAACGGGCATTTGTTCCTGCCCCGCATTATTGTTTGCCGGTGCAGTCGTGCGCTTGATGCCGGTGGCACTGCAAACCTCCATCCAGCTGATCTGGCTATTGGAGGCCAGCGCCCGCGAAATGCTTGGAGCGGCAGCGACAAAGAGCATCACGCATAGCGCAAGCCATGCGATCAGTCGATGAAGGCGTTTACTCAAACTCATGTTCGGAGGTCCGGAAACAGCAGACAAAGTCACGTTGAGGGCCGCTTATGATAAGCCTGCTTTTCTAGCTGATGACACTGCCTCGATCTGGCTGCGTCAATTTGCCGCAGTCAGGAAATTGACGTTGTGCGCTCCGTAGTGGCGCAACGCGGGAGAATCTGGCAAGGCGCGATGGATCGGGATGCCGCGCCGACGGTACCGACGCCCGCCGCGGCAGCGGCGGATCAGCGCAGCGCACAGGTCGATCCGTAGTTCGTCTGGAACCGCCCACATGGCAGCGTTTTCAATTCGGTTGCAACATTCCCAGCCAAGCCAGCAACACCAGCGCAAAACAGGACAGCAAGATTTCCGCCATGGTCAGAAGGCGTATCCGATGCAGCGCATTGCGCTGTTGACGCATCGCCGGCACCAGTACATACCTGTTGAATACCGCAATCGCCACCATGAAGCCCGCCACCATGATCTTGATGGTCAGCAACGCTTGATAGCGAAAATGGAAGTCCAACGGCAGCCTTCCAAGAATCAGGATCGTATTGACCAAGCCTGTCAGCAAAACCAACGCAACCACTGCATGACCGACATTTGAAAAGCGCCGCAGAATCACGCTGACCAGCTCAGGATACGCGCAGCGATATCGCCCTGAAAGGATCAGCAAGACGATCGGCAGGGCCCCCATCCATGCCCCTACGCTCCAAACATGGAGTAGGTCATTGGCCTGATGCAGCAGTCCCTCCCTTCCTTCATTCATGACGGCATGTCCGGTCAGCGCCAGACTCGCGAGTACGATACCGCTGCCCCCGAGACATGCCAGCAAGCGCATGCGATCCGATTGCGTCACGCTGAGCAACAGCAGGGAAACGGCCACTAACTGGAACCACCATGCCGTACCGATCGAGGTGCCATTGGCGACCGCAGCGAGCATGTCGAAGCGCCAGGCATCAGCCCAGCCATCCCCCAGAATACTGGCTTGCAGCGGCAAACTTGAAAGGACCGCGATGAACAGGAGTCCATACAAAAAGCGTCGCCATCCGGCCAGGCGTTGCCACAGATGGCTCCTGAGCGGCTCGGCCACCAGCACCAGCAGCGTCAGGCTCGCCCCCCACAGGAACAGTGCCGCACCATCGACTGACAGGCGGCACAGGCCCAACAAAAGCGTTGATGAAATCAAGGTGTCACGGAGAAGCTGTACGCACCCTCGGTCTTGTGTCCATCCACGGACAAGGCATGCCATTGCACGGTGTAGGTGCCCGGCGTCAGCCGTGCTGGAATCCCGACCATGAGAGACTTTCCTTCGTCCATGAGCGTGACTTGGCCCAGGTGGACTTCCTTCTGGTCCGGACCGGAGAGCTTGAGGCCGCTAAACTTCAGATTCAAGCCTTCGGAGAAGTTGAGGGTCAGCTCTGCTGGTGATGCCACTACCGCCTTGTCTGAGGGGATGGCCGTCTTCAGGTGGGCATGCGCCCAGACGGATGGCGCCAGGAACAGGCTGGACAGAACTACCAATGACAGGAGGCGTTTGATATTTTTCATGATCGTCAATTCCACTAGGGCATCAGTTGAGGAAGTGCACGAACCCCGAGCCGGGCTGACGACTTGAGCCATGAAAAGTGACTGAGCCCGGGTCAGCGCGTACATCTTCGCGGGCCACAAGTTTGCCACGACCAGAGCGCTGCGCCTGCGACATATTGTCGCAGAGAAGCGAAATACGCATTACCCGCATACGCGTGATCGCGTGGCTCAGCATTGATCGTTCAGCGCTGCATGAGCAAACAGGCCCTAACCGCGATCAGACCCGGTCGACTTCATCCGCCTGTACAGCGTACGTTCACTCATCCCCAGGCTGGCCGCCAGTTCCTTGCGACTCCCCTTGAACTGGCGCGCCATCTCCATCAAATCAGCTACTTCGGACACAGGCTTGTCGATCCCGGGCGAACGTGTCGACTGGAAAAGCTCCAACGCCAGATGCTCACTCTTGATCACCCCGTCATCGGCAAACAGCCTCGCACGCTCGATCACGTTGCGAAGTTCGCGGATATTGCCCGGCCAGTCGTGGTGCATCAATTGCGCCATGGCCTCTGGCGAGGTTTGCAGCGGTTTGCTTCCGACCCCGGCGCCGCGCTGAAGCAATGATTCGACCAGCAAGGGTATGTCGTCGCGCCGTTCCCGTAACGGCGGCAAATGGATGGGAAAGGCACTGATACGGTAATACAGATCCTGGCGGAACTCGCCCTTGGCGACCATTTGCTGCAAGGGCTTGTGCGTGGCCGCCACCAGGCGGAATTCGGCCTGCTGCGTATCGACCGCACCGACACGCCGAAAGGTGGCCGATTCGATCAGCCGCAGCAGCTTGACCTGCATTCCCAATGGCACGTCGCCGATCTCGTCCAGGAACAAGGTGCCACCCTTGGCCGTTTCCACCAGCCCTGCCTTGCGAACGTGGGCCCCGGTGAAGGCCCCCTTTTCGTAGCCAAACAGTTCACTTTCGAACAGGCTCTCGGTCAATCCCGAGCAATCCACGACCACGAAAGGGCCGCGCGCCCGCGGACTGGCCTCGTGTACCGCGCGTGCAAACAGTTCCTTGCCGCTGCCAGACTCCCCCAGCAGCAGGACCGGCAGGTCCGACATGGCCACGCGCTGCAACTCGCCCAGCGCACGATTGAAGGCCGGTGACTTGCCAACCAGCCCCTGCCGACTGGCCTGCACCGAGGCATGGCGCACAGTCTGCAAGCGCTCGACGAAACCCACCACGCGATGCTGCTGATCAATGATCGGCCGCAACTCCACATCCACATGCTCCGGCCCGCGCGGAGTGTGATGGATGTGCAGCACCCGATCCGGTCCCTTGGTCACCAGAGCACTCTGCAAAGGACAGTGCTCTCCAGCCTGGTCGCAAGGCACCTGGTAATGATGAGACATGGCATAGCACTTCTGACCGATCGGCGCCCTGCCCGCCGTGGCGAACTGGCGCCGGTAGGCCGTATTGGCCGCCAGAATCTCGTAATCGGTGTTCATCACGATCATCGGCGTCGGCTCGTGGTCCAGATAGGAAATCAGGGCCTGTACTTCGAACGGTTGCAATACATCCGGTAATGACGACACGACGCTCTCGCTTTCTTCCATAAAAATCCAGGCGCATAGCCCTCTCATGACCCATCCACCCTGTCACGCCACTGCCATTCAGACTGCCTACGGCACTGCCAATTGGCAGTATGCCACTGCCAGTTGGCAGTGTCACTGGCAGCCGGGGGAAGCACTCATTGCGCCCGAAGAGAAATTTATTCAAATAAATCAATAACTTGAATGAAGTCATCGCATTGGCACAGATTTTGATATGAAGAAAATATCTGACAATCAGAGGAGGACAACATGGACAACCTGCATATTGAAGGCCATTTCGACCCGGCCACCAGTACCGTGAGCTATCTCGTACTGGATCGCGCGACCCGGCAATGCGCTCTGCTCGACAGCGTGCTGGACTACGATCCCAAATCCGGACGCACTTCCACCGGCAGCGCCGATCACCTGATCCGGCGCGTGCAGGAACTCGATGCCTCGGTGCAATGGATCCTGGAAACCCATGCCCATGCCGATCATCTGTCGGCAGCGCCCTATCTCAAGCGCAAGCTGGGCGGACGTATCGCCATCGGTGAACATATCCGCCAGGTGCAAGACGTATTCGGGGCGCTTTTCAATGCCGGCAGTGAATTTGCGCACGATGGCAGCCAGTTCGATCACCTCTTCGCCGACGGCGAGCATTTCCAGATCGGGACCTTGCAGGCGCGTGTCATGCACACGCCCGGCCACACTCCGGCCTGTATCACCTATGTCGTGGAGGAAGGCGACCAGATCGCCGCCTTCGTCGGCGATACCCTGTTCATGCCCGACTACGGGACCGCACGCTGCGATTTCCCCGGCGGGAATGCCCGCACGCTCTTCCATTCCATCAACAAGGTCCTGAGCCTGCCGCCGCATACCCGTATCTATCTGTGCCACGACTACCAGCCCAACGGCCGGCAGCTTCAATTCGTCACCACCGTGGCCGAAGAGCGCAGCAACAACATTCACGTCCGCGATGGCATCAGCGAAGAGGAATTCGTGGCCATGCGCAGCGCCCGTGACGCCACTCTGGCCATGCCGGTGCTGCTGCTGCCGTCGGTGCAAGTCAACATGCGTGCCGGCCAATTGCCACCGGCCGAGGCCAATGGCGTGCGCTATCTGAAGATCCCGCTGGACGCAGTCTGATCCCCAACCCTGAGGAGTCATCATGAAATGCAATGTAGGCGGTATCGACCGCATCTTGAGAATCATCGTCGGCCTCGTGCTGGTCATCCTTGCGGCTACCGGCACCGTGGGATGGTGGGGCTGGCTGGGCCTGATCCCGATAGGGACCGGCCTGCTGCGCTTCTGTCCGCTATATCCGCTACTGGGCATCAGCAGTTGCGCTAACCGGGATCGCTGATCCCCTCCCCTTGCTGGTCGACGCCGGGGCGTCGCCGCCAGGGATACATCCATCGAGGAGACATTCCATGAACATCAAGCAACTGACGGCCAACCTGTCCGTCTCGGCCCAGGTCATGCCTGCCGATATGGCAGAGATCGCTGCGGCCGGCTTCAAATCCATCATCTGCAATCGTCCGGACGGGGAAGCCGGCGACCAGCCCAGTTTCAGAGAGGTCGAGCAACAAGCACAGGCTGCCGGCATCGAGGCTCGCTATCTGCCGGTGATCCCGGGTCAGGTGGCCGATACCCAGGCTGACGAATTCGACCGTCTTCTCGAGGAACTGCCCAAGCCCGTGCTGGCTTATTGCCGCAGCGGCATGCGCAGTACCACGCTGTGGGGGCTTTCACGTGCCGGCCGCATGTCCACGGGAGAAATATTGAGCCGCGCCGAGCAAGCAGGTTACGACCTGAGCGCGCTGGTGCGCAGAATCAACCAGAGCAATGCCACGCCATTCGATGTGGCCGACTCGACGCACAAGGTGGTCATCGTCGGTGGCGGTGCTGCCGGGATCTCGGTGGCGTCGAGCCTGCTGGCGCGCCAGCCTGGGTTGGATATCGCCATCATCGATCCGGCCGATGTGCACTATTACCAGCCCGGCTGGACTCTGGTGGGTGGCGGCGTATTCACGCCCGCGCAGACGGCCCGGGTGATGGGATCACTCATCCCGCGCGGTGTACGCTGGATCAAGTCGGCCGTGGCCGGCTTTGAGCCGGAGCGCAATGCGGTGCTGCTGGAAGGATGTCGCGTGGTGAAGTATGAACAACTGGTGGTCTGCCCCGGCCTGAAACTGAACTGGGACGGCATCGAAGGTCTTACCGACACCCTGGGTCGCAATGGCGTGACTTCCAATTATCGCTATGACCTGGCGCCCTACACCTGGGAGCTGGTGGAGCGCTTCAAAGGGGGGAATGCCGTTTTCACCCAGCCGCCCATGCCCATCAAATGCGCCGGGGCCCCGCAAAAGGCCATGTATCTCTCTTGTGATGCGTGGCGACACGCCGGTGTACTGGAGAAGTCGAATGTGCAGTTCCGCTCGGCCGGTGCCGTGCTCTTCGGCGTGGCCGAGTACGTGCCAGCCCTGATGGAGTATGTGCAAGCCTATGGCATCGATCTCAACTTCGGACAGACCCTGACCGCCATCGATGGCGGACGCAAGATCGCCACCTTTGCCGTCAGCTCCCCCGATGGTAGCTCGCAGAAAGTGGAAGTGCCCTTTGACATGATCCACGTGGTGCCGCCGCAGACGGCACCGGACTTCATCCGCAGCAGTCCTCTGGCCGATCCGGCCGGGTGGATCGATGTTGATCAGTCGACCTTGCAGCACAAGCGCTTTTCCAACATCTTCGGACTCGGCGATGCGGCCAACTCGCCCAACGCCAAGACCGCTGCCGCGGCCCGCAAACAGGCACCGGTGGTCGCCCACAATGTGCTCCACAACCTGGGCCGTCAATCCGTTCAGGCCCGCTACAACGGTTATGGATCTTGTCCCTTGACCGTGGAGCGCGGCAAGATCGTTCTGGCCGAATTCAACTATGGTGGCAAGCTGGCGCCCAGTTTCCCGGCGTGGATGCTGGATGGCACGCGGCCATCGCGGCTGGCCTGGCTGCTCAAGGAGCGCATTCTGCCGCCGCTGTACTGGGAGGGCATGCTCAAGGGACACGAGTGGCTGGCGCAACCCGAAATGGTCGGTTGAGGAGGCAGAGATGAGCATGAGCCTGTTACTGGGTGCCTTGGTGGGCTGCATCATGGGCCTCACCGGCGCCGGTGGCGGTATCCTGGCCATTCCGCTGCTGGTGTTCGGCCTGCATCTGAGCGTGCCGCAGGCCGGCCCCATCGGCTTGCTGGCCGTAGGCATGGCTTCGGCCATCGGCGCGGTGATCGGTTTGCGGGGCGGCATCGTGCGTTATCGGGCCGCCGCGCTGATCGCCGCCGTCGGCGTTGTCCTCACCCCGCTGGGAACGTGGCTGGCGCATCAGCTCGATACGCGCTACCTGACGCTGCTGTTTGCCCTGGTCATGGTGTGGGTGGCCATCAAGGGCATGCGGGATGCCCGGCGCAGCAAGACAGCCGCGGCCACCGTATCGGATGACTGTCCCTGCCTGCGTGACAAGAGCGGGCGCTTCGTCTGGACACCCCGTTGTGCCAGTCGCCTGGCCGTCATGGGGGGCGTGGCGGGCGTGCTCTCGGGTCTGCTCGGCGTGGGGGGCGGGTTCGTCATCGTACCGGCCTTGCAGCGCGTGACCGACCTCGCCATGCAGTCCATCGTCTCGACTTCGCTGGCGGTCATTGCGTTGATTTCACTGGTCAGCGTCGGCACCAGCATGGTCAGTGGTCACTTCGACATGGGCATTGGCCTGCCATTTTCTGCCGGAGCGATCGCGGGCATGTTGCTCGGAGGAAGGCTTGCGGTACGCTGGCATCCTGCCCACCTGAAGCTGGCGTTTTCGGTCGTCTGCATGGTAGTGTCTGCTGGCCTGATCATGAAGTCCATTCATTGATCTTTGGGCATACATGCGTTCATTTCAGATCGGCTTTTCTACACCCACATAAAAAGTAGAGGTGATGATGAAGCAAATTTTCTGGCAGAAGTTTAATCCGGGGGGCATTTCCAGAAGGCTGACAGATCTGCCGTTAGCCGCGGAAATCACCATTCTCCTGATGGTCAAAGTGGCCCTCATCACGGCGCTGGCCAAGACCTTCTTCGCCCATCCAGAGGCCAAGCATATGCAGATGCCCGTGCAGAGCGTGGAGCAACGCATGCTTGCGCCTGCCTCTTTCTCGGCATCGTCGAATGACATGCAGCATTCATCTGAAAAAATTACCAAACCGGAGTAAGCCATGGTTCCCATCGATGAAGTCGTCTCGCTATCGCGGCTGCAGTTTGCCGTCACG
>NZ_JBMDJS010000027.1:0-29552 GCF_057809315.1 Herbaspirillum sp. FG34
AACCAGGGACCTGCGGATTAACAGTCCGTCGCTCTACCGACTGAGCTATCAGGGAACAGCTGAGAAAAAGATTATGACGTGATTTTTATTTCATGTCAAAACTTTTTTCGGGGAAAAGGACGTTTCTCATAGGAGAAAGTCCCTCACGCGCCCCTCTTCCGAAAGAGGGGCGCGCAGATCCTTACAGCACCTTGGCAATGGCGTCGACCACCACGTCGATGTTCTTGGTGTTCAGTGCCGCCACGCAGATGCGACCGGTGTCGACGGCATAGATCGAGAACTCGTTGCGCAGGCGTTCCACCTGGGCCTTGGTCAGGCCGGAGTAGGAGAACATGCCGCGCTGCTTGATGACGAAATCGAAGTCATGGCCGGGCGCCTTTTCCTTCAGCTTGGCCACCAGCAGTTGACGCATTTCGCGGATGCGTACGCGCATCTCGGCCAGTTCGTCTTCCCACAGCTTGCGCAGTTCGGGCGATGCCAGGGCAGTGGCGACCACCTGGCCACCGTGGATCGGCGGGTTGGAGTAGTTGGTACGCACCACGCGCTTCAGTTGCGACAGCACGCGGGCGGCTTCTTCGGCGCTGGCTGCTGCGATGGACAATGCGCCCACGCGTTCGCCATACAGCGAGAAGGACTTGGAGAAGGAGTTCGACACG
Source organism: Herbaspirillum sp. FG34 (assembly GCF_057809315.1). Classification (NCBI taxonomy): domain Bacteria; kingdom Pseudomonadati; phylum Pseudomonadota; class Betaproteobacteria; order Burkholderiales; family Oxalobacteraceae; genus Herbaspirillum; species Herbaspirillum sp. FG34. The sequence goes on from NZ_JBMDJS010000027.1 coordinate 657, forward strand.
AACAGCGGGCCGCCAGCTTCGGCGAAGCGGCGCACCACCTGGCCGTCTTCGGCGATGCCGTCGCCAAAGCCCTGGTAGGCCATGTCCAGGAAGGGAACCAGGCCGCGCGAGGTCACCACTTCAATGACTTGCGTCCACTGGTCGTCGGTCAGGTCGGCGCCGGTCGGGTTGTGGCAGCAGGCGTGCAGCAGCACGACCGAGCCGGTCTTCATGGTCTTCAAGGCTTCCAGCATGCCGGCGAAGTTCACGCCGCGGGTGGCCGGATCATAGTAGGGATAGGCGTTGACCTTGAAACCGGCCATCTCGAACAGGGCGCGGTGGTTTTCCCAGCTCGGATCGCTGATCCAGACTTCGGTGCCGGCCGGCGAGAAGTGTTTCAGGAAGTCCGCACCCAGCTTGAGCGCACCGGTGCCGCCCAGGGCTTGCACGGTGATGGCACGCTTCTCGGTGACCACGGCGCTGCCGGCGCCGAACACCAGTTCCTGCACGGCGCGGTCATAGGTGGCCAGGCCATCGATGGGCAGGTAGGTGCGCGGGGCCAGCTTGGCTGCCAGTTCCGCCTCGGCTTTCTTCACGCATTCCAGCAGGGGGACCTTGCCGTTGTCGTCGTAGTACACGCCCACGCCCAGGTTGGTCTTGGCCGGGTTCTGGTCGGCGTTGTAGGCTTCGGTCACGCCCAGGATGGGGTCGCGCGGCGCCATTTCGATGGCGGAAAACAAGGAGGCGGAGACAGGTGCGTTCATCGTGATAACATGAAAAGTTAGCTGCAACAAAGCGCTGCAGAAGGAAATGGGTGCACAGGAAGAGATTCGGATGTGCACCTTTTTGCAACACTGCATTCTAACAAATGTGGATCGCCAATCACAGACACAGACTGGCTCAAATGCCTGCTGAATCTGCATGAAACCATGTTCTATCGACATAACCCCGATCTGCACCCGCCCCGCGCCAGGCCGCCCCACCCAGTGGATGAGCTGGCTGCTGACGCGGCTTTGCGTCCGGTTTTGCCGGCTGGACAGGCGCAGATTGTGTCTTGAACTTCAGCATCCCGACAGCATTTGATGAATATTCACGCCCCCACCTTGCCTGTGTGCAATGCCCCGCTTGCGGGCGTTGCCGGTTCTTCCTGCACCGTGGCGGCCCATCGGAACTCGCGCGACAAAGGCAACCCCAACCATGGCTGAACTGACCCCCATCAATACCGAGCTGGACGAGAGCAAGTTCGTCACCTTCCCCGACTCGCCCTTCAAGCTCTACCAGGTGTTTCCCCCGGCGGGCGACCAGCCGGCAGCCATCGACAAGCTGGTCGAGGGTGTGCATGACGGCCTGTTCTACCAAACGCTTCTGGGCGTGACCGGCTCGGGCAAGACCTACACCATGGCCAATACCATTGCCCGCCTGGGCCGACCGGCCATCGTGTTTGCCCCCAACAAGACGCTGGCGGCGCAGCTCTACAGCGAGTTCCGCGAGTTCTTCCCGCACAATGCGGTGGAATACTTCGTCAGCTACTACGACTACTACCAGCCCGAAGCCTACGTGCCCCAACGCGACCTGTTCATCGAGAAGGATTCCTCGATCAACGAGCACATCGAGCAGATGCGCCTGTCTTGCACCAAGTCGCTGATGGAACGGCGCGACGTGGTGATCGTGGCGACCGTCTCGGCCATCTACGGTATCGGTAACCCGAACGAATACCACCAGATGATCCTGACCCTGCGCGCCAAGGACAAGGTCTCGCAGCGCGACGTCATCGCCCGCCTGATCCAGATGCAGTACACCCGCAACGAAGTGGACTTCGGGCGCGGCACCTTCCGCGTGCGCGGCGACACCATCGATGTCTTCCCTGCCGAACATGCCGAACTGGCCGTGCGCATCGAGACCTTCGACGACGAGATCGACAGCCTGCAACTGTTCGATCCGCTGACGGGCCGCGTGCGCCAGAAGATCCCGCGCTTCACCATCTATCCCGGTTCGCACTACGTGACGCCACGCTCAACCGTGCTGCGCGCCATCGAGACCATCAAGGAAGAGCTGGCCGAGCGCCTGGAATTCTTCCGCAAGGAAAACAAGCTCATCGAAGAACAGCGACTGGAACAGCGCACCCGCTTCGACATCGAGATGATGACCGAGATCGGCTTCACCAAAGGCATCGAAAACTATTCGCGCCATCTCTCCGGCGCCAAGCCGGGCGACCCGCCGCCAACGCTGGTGGATTACCTGCCCAAGGACGCCATCATGTTCCTGGACGAATCGCACGTGCTGATCGGCCAGCTGAACGGCATGTACAACGGCGACCGCGCGCGCAAGGTGAACCTGGTGGACTACGGCTTCCGCCTGCCCTCGGCGCTGGACAATCGCCCTCTGAAGTTCGACGAGTTCGAGAAGAAGATGCGCCAAACCATCTTCGTCTCGGCCACCCCGGCGGACTATGAAAATACCCGCGCCGACCAGGTGGTGGAACAGGTGGTGCGCCCAACCGGTCTGGTGGACCCCATCATCGCAGTGCGTCCGGCCACCACGCAGGTGGACGACCTGATGCAGGAGATCAACGACCGCATCGCCAAGGATGAACGCGTGCTGGTGACCACACTGACCAAGCGCATGGCCGAGCAGCTGACCGAATTCCTCTCCGACAACGGCATCAAGGTGCGCTACCTGCACAGCGACATCGATACGGTCGAGCGTGTGGAAATCATCCGCGACCTGCGCCTGGGCACCTTCGACGTGGTGGTCGGCATCAACCTGCTGCGCGAGGGCCTGGACATTCCCGAGGTCTCGCTGGTGGCCATCCTGGATGCGGACAAGGAAGGCTTCCTGCGGTCCGAGCGCAGCCTGATCCAGACCATCGGCCGCGCCGCCCGCAACTTGAACGGCATGGCTATCCTCTATGGCGATGTGGTGACCGATTCCATGCACAAGGCCATCACCGAGACCGAACGCCGCCGCGCCAAGCAGGTAGCCTTCAACCAGGCCAATGGCATCGTGCCGACCGGCATCAAGAAGGAGATCCGCGAACTGATCGACGGCATCTTCAATCCGGCCCAGGCGCGCAGCGAAATGATGGTGGCCGAGGAGAAGAAGAACTACGAATCCATGAGCGAGAAGCAGATCAGCAAGGAGATCAAGCGCCTGGAAAAGCAGATGCAGGAACACGCCAAGAACCTGGAGTTCGAAAAGGCCGCCGCCGCGCGCGACCAGTTGCAGCTGTTGAAGCAGCAGCTTTTCGGTGCATCGGGCAGCGATTCGGCGGTGGCCTGATCCTGCGGGGAGGCCGCTCGGGCGGTATACAATGCCGCCACTTTATCGATATGGCCGTTTGCCTCCCCTTTCATGTCTTCCGTTTCCGCCCTCCCCGCTGCCCTGCTGGACCTGATCCACACCGCCCATCCCTCCTGGCATGCCGCCCTGCGCGCCGGCCTGGAGGCGATCCGGCAAGCTGATCCGGCCTACCTCTCCGCCCTCGCGCAGGATGATTACCTGCCCACGGAAGGCCGCCTGTTTGCTGCCTTCACGCAGCCCATGAGCCAGGTGCGCTACGTGCTGGTCGGCGAAGGTCCGTACCCGCGCGCAGCCAGCGCGACCGGCGTGTGCTTCATGGATGGCGCAGTGGGTTCACTGTGGTCGGAAAAGGGCTTGTCCAAACAGGTCAATCGCGCCACCTCCCTGCGCAATTTCATGAAGATGCTGCTGGTTGCCGACGGCGCGCTACAGGCTGGCCAGACCAGTGGCGACGCGCTCGCGGGTATCTCGGCCCGCGCACTGGCGCCGGGCTCGGGCAGCATCCAGACCCTGGCCGACCTGCAGGACAACCTCACCGCGCAAGGTTTCCTGCTGCTCAATGCCAGCCTGGTGTTCCGCACGCACGTGGCGCCGGTAAAGGATGCCAGGGGCTGGAAACCGTTCTTCGAGACGATATTGCGCGCCCTGGCCGAGCATGGCCAGGCGCAAGGCAAGTCCCTGCCCACACTGGTCCTGTGGGGCAAGATCGCCGAACAGCTGAGCGGCCTGCCACTGCTGGCGTCCTTCCCGCGTGCGGTGGCCGAGCATCCCTACAATCTCAGCTTCATCGAGCACAGCGGCATGCAGCAACTGTTTGCACCCATGCAGCTGCTGAAGAAACGGGCCTGAACCGGCCCGCTTCGCCCTTGCTCGTTCAGAACTCTTCCCAGTCGTCGCCCCCGCCGCTCTTGGGCGCTGCCTTCGGGGCGGCAGGTGGCGCCGGCTCGGCAGGCAGTGCGGGCTTGGTGGCAGGCTTGGCTTTGCGGGGCACCGGCTTGGGCGTGATGTTGAGCGGTGCAGGACGCGGCGCCGCAGCGGGCTGTGCAGAAGGATGAGGCACCGGTGGCGGCGTCTTTGCCGCGGATCCGCCACTTTCATCCAGCTTGAATCCGGCCACCACGGCGGCCAGGTGCGCCGCCTGCTCCTGCAGGGATTTGGCTGCGGCTGCCGCCTGTTCCACCAGGGCCGCATTCTGCTGGGTGGCTTCATCCATCAGGGTGACCGCATTGCCCACTTCGGTGATGCCGGCACTCTGCTCCTGGCTGGCCGAACTGATCTCGCCGACGATGTCGGTCACCCGGCGCACGCTGGAGACCACTTCATCCATGGTCGAGCCGGCCTGCGCCACCAGCTGGCTGCCGGCTTCCACCTTTTGCACCGAGTCATCGATCAATTGCTTGATTTCCTTGGCAGCCGTGGCCGAGCGCTGCGCCAGCGAACGCACTTCGGAAGCGACCACCGCAAACCCGCGCCCCTGCTCACCGGCACGGGCCGCTTCCACGGCAGCATTCAAGGCCAGGATATTGGTCTGGAAGGCGATGCCGTCGATGACGCTGATGATGTCGACGATCTTGCGGGAAGACTCATTGATGGAACTCATGGTACTGACCACCTGGCCCACCACGGTGCCGCCATGCACCGCCACGTCCGAGGCCGACACCGCCAGCTGGTTGGCCTGGCGGGCATTGTCGGCATTTTGCTTCACGGTCGAGGTCAGTTCTTCCATGGCCGAGGCGGTCTCCTCCAGGGAACCCGCCTGCTGCTCGGTGCGGGCGGACAGATCCATGTTGCCGCTGGCGATCTCGCTGGAAGAAACCTTCACAGACTCGCTGGCGCGCCGGATATCGAGCAAGGTCCGCGAGATCTTGTCGGCAAAGTGATTGAAGGCGCGCGAGATCTGCGCCAGTTCATCCTTGCCGCTGGTGTCGAGGCGGCGCGTGAGGTCGCCGTCGCCCGAGGCGATCTCGTCCATGGCATTGCGCACCACGCCCAGGCGGCGCAGCAGGCGTGTGATGGTGTAACTCAGCAGTACCGCCGCCGCCACGATGGCTGCCACCGCCAGCACCACCGCCAGCGCCATCAGGGCGGAAATGGCATGGGTGGCTTCGCCATAATCCAGCGCCACCACCAGCGACCAGTCGGTGTTGTCGATGGGTTGCGTAAACAGCAGATAGGGCAGCCCGCCGATGGTGGCACGACCGCCCTGCTTCATCCCGGCCAATGAGGCAGCCGACAGATTCTGGTCGAGCGCCGAGACCGGCTTCAAGGCCAGTTCCTTGTTGGGGTGCGTGATGATGAGGCCATCCTTGCCGACGATGAAGGCGAAGCTGGACGGCGTGGGCTTGATGCCAGCCACGGTGCGCACCACGTTGTCCAGCTGCACGTCCGAGCCCAGCACCGCCTGCAAGCTCCCCTTGTCGATGACCGGCTCGGCGAAGGTCACCACCAGCTTGCCGGTGGTGGCGTCCACATAGGGTGCCGTCAGGACCGGCTTGCCGGCCTCGACCGCCTGCTTGTACCAGGGCCGCGCGGTCGGATCATAACCGGCCGGCATCGGATGCAAGGCCAGCATGCGCTTGTCGGGATAGCCGATATAGGCGTCGTCGAAGGAACCCGCCTCTTGGGCCGCCGCGACGATGGGCAGGACATCGCTCTGTTTGAGGGCCTGCTTCATGGCCCCGGTGATGATGCGCTTGCTGCGCACCCACTCGGTGATGTTGGCGGCGTGGCTTTCGGTGAGCTGGCGGGTCTGGGTGGAAATGGCGCTGAGCGTATCGCTGCGAACGGTATAGATGTTGGCAGCACTGAGAACAATCATGGCCACCGCTACGATGAGTACGCAAATGACGATCAGCCGGGCACGAAGTGAAGACAACATGATGGACTCCCCTGGTAGAAGCAATGAAGCGGAACTTACAAGAACAGCAACATCTTTCTTTTCCCCGTAACAAATATAGCAGCGCTGCACTACCGCGCGATGTCATTTTTGTTAAGAAGAAAATGTCCGTGCCGGTCAAGCTGACCTGTCTTCCAGAGAGCAGACACCGGTAAACGACAAATCCCCGCAACAGCGGGGATGAGGGATTTCAACGCAGCGTGCGCCTGACCATGCTGGGGGCGCTGTCGGCCAGGAGGCCGCCGTTGCGGATACTACGGATACTACGGAAACTGCGGAGAGTGCCGGATCAAGCCGGCCGATGCGGTGGCAGGGTCTGCCTCTGTGGGCGACTGCTGGCTGCCTGTTGCGGCCCCGGAGCGGGCTGAGCCGGTCTCTTCGTCATCGTCTTCAGGCGCATCAGGCCTGGTCATACAAGATATTTCAGCTACTGCGGTACTGCATGAAGCTTGCCGCGACGGCGCTCAGATCTGCGATTGCAGCTTCCAGACGGCGTGCAGGTGGCTGTGGTCCAGCTGGCGCAGGCGCACTTCCATCTCGAAGTGATCGGTCACACCTTCGAAGTAGGCGGCGTCGTTCAGCTCGGCAGCATCATTGCGCACCGGCTTCAAGGCGTGGGCAGAGATGACTTGCTGGACGGCAAACTTCACCAGCTCGACCAGGGAGCGCAAATTGTTAGAAAAACCGGCATCTTTTACCAATATACTGACGTTGTTCACGATGAATTCCTTCTGTTTGACGTTTGGGTGATTGAAGAATAAGGTCGCCCCCGGCTTTTGCAAAGCAACATTTTCCGTCACCACTATAAGTTTTTCTTACAGCATGTCTTCATCCCTACCCCCGCTCAAGGCCCTCAAGGTGTTCGAAGCGGCAGTCCGGACGCGGAGTCTGACGCTGGCAGCCCATGAACTGTTCATCACCCATAGTGCGGTCAGCCAGCAGATCAAAACGCTGGAAGAATATTTCGAACAACCGTTGTTTTTACGCCAGTCGCGTGGCGTGGAACCCACAGAAGCGGCCCTGGCCTTCTATGCCGAGGTCAAGGCCAGCCTGGACCGCATCGCCCTGGCGGCCGAACAGCTATCGCTGGCCGGCAAGAGCCGCGTGGTGCGCATGATCGCCGCGCCCTCGGTGGCGATGCGCTGGCTGATTCCGCGCCTGTCGCAGTTCCAGATCGACAATCCGCGCATCGAGGTTCGTGTCACCACCACCATGTCGGAGTATTTCGAGGATGTGAAGGATCCTTTCGACGTCATCATCTGGCGCAGCCCGCTGGAGCGCAGCGGCTATGACTGCGTGCGCTTCCTGGATGACGTATCGGTGCCGCTGGCCTCGCCGCACTTTCTGGAGACGCACCCGATCCGGGTGCCGCGCGATTTCGTGGAGGTGCCGCTGATCCACCTCTCCAGCCGGTCGGCGGCGTGGTCGCAGTGGCTGGCCAAGGCCGGGGTGGCGGTGCGGCGCAAGATGCCGGGGACGGTGTATGAACATTCCTTCCTGAGCCTGCAAGCGGCCGCTACTGACCAGGGCGTGGGCATGGGCACGCTGGCGCTGGTCGATGACGACCTGGCCGCAGGCCGGCTGGTGCGGCTGTTTCCGGAGATCGTGCTGCATGGGGAGGGTTACCACATGCTCTATCGCAGCAGCGCCGACACCAATCCGGCACTGAAGACCTTCATCACGTGGTTGAAGCAGATGGGCCAGGCATCTTCGTTCGATCCGCAGCAGACCTGGCCGGCGGATTTCCCTGGCGAATACTGAGGGAGTCCGTCCCCGCATCGCGCACGGGGACGAAAGCGGCGAGGATCAGTCCGCCGACTTGAGCACATGCACCTTGCGATCCGCGATCAGGTCCTTGGACTTCTCGCGGTAGTCGGTCATGTGCGGCAGGGTGAAGTGCAGGCGCAGCGCCTCTTCATCCTTCCACTTCTCGACGAAGGCGAAGGTATCCGGCCCCATCGGCGCCTGGTTGGGACCGAAGCCATCCACATCCACCACCAGTCCATATTCGATGCAGCCAGCCTCGGCGCGCACGGCGGCCAGGTTGGCACGGGCGATGGCCAGCAGCGCTTCACGCTGGCCGGGCTTGGCGGTGATGATGGCGACGACGGTAACGGTGCTCATGCGGGAATTCTCCTGTGCAAGATGACAGACGCCGTCAGGGCGACGGCGCGGGGCCACCAGCATACGCGATTCGGGCGGTCTTAGTTCAGGCGGATCTTTTCCAGCAATTGCGTGATGTTGTAGCGCATCAGCGAGAGGTAGTCCGGTGCCGGGCCATCCGGCTTGGAGAGCGCATCGGCATACAGCTTGCCACCGGGCGCGGTGCCGGATTCACGGGCGATCTGCTGCAGCAGCTTGGGATTGCTCATGTTCTCGAAGAACAGGGCCTTGATCTTTTCACTGCGGATCTGGCGGATCAGGGTGGCGATGTCGCGGGCGCTGGGTTCGCTGTCGGTGGACACGCCCTGGGCCGCCAGGAAGCGCACCTTGTAACGGGCACCAAAGTATTCGAAGGCATCATGCGAGGTGATGACCTTGCGCTTGGCGTCCGGGATCTGGCTGAACTGGCGCGCAGCCCAGGCATCCAGGTCCTGCAGCTTGCTGATGTACGCCTCGCCATTCTTGCGGTAGATCGCAGCGCCGGCCGGGTCCAGCTTGGCCAGGGCAGTGACGATGTTGCGGGTGTAGACGATCACGTTCTGCGGGTCTTGCCAGGCGTGCGGGTCATCCTTGCCGTGATGCTCATGGTCATGGCTCTCTTCGTCCTCTCCCACGCGCTCGCGCGCCTGAATGCCGGCCGAGGCCACCACGATGGGGCCGCGGTAGTTGGCCGATTGCGCCAGCCGATCCATCCAGCCTTCGAAACCGAGGCCATTGACCACGATCAGTTTGGCGCGCGAGACCGCCTTGATGTCGTCCGGGGCCGGCTGGAAGACGTGGGCATCTTCATCCGGGCCGACCAGGGTGGAGACGGCGACGCGATCACCGCCGACATTGGCGACCACGTCGCCCAGGATGCTGAAGCTGGCCAGCACCGGGATGCGCTCGGCAGCAAGCGCCGGCAGGCTCGCTGCCAGGGCCAGAGCGGCCAGCAGCGCTGAAAGGGGACGAAACAGTTTCATGAACACTCCGGGGAAAGAGAAACGGAAGAACGCGGAAAAAGACAGGAAAACCGAAGCCTCACGCCTGCAGATGCGGCCGCCGCAACAGGCGCGGTAGCCAGCCGCGTGGGGCCAACAGCAGCGAGGCGGCATACAGCACGCCGGCGCAGACGATGATGACGGGGCCGGAAGGCACCGAGGCGTAATACGAGATCAGCAACCCGGCATAGCCGGCCAGCATCGCCTGCAAGACGCTGTTGCACAGCTGGGCCGGCAAGGTGTCGTGCCACAGTCGCGCCGAGACCGCCGGCAGCATCATCAGGCCCACCGCCATCAATGTGCCCATGGTCTGGAAGGAGGCCACCAGGTTCATCACCACCAGCATCAGAAACACCTGCTGGTAGATCGCCCCGCCGCTGCGCCCGCCCCCCACGGCCATGTAGGAAGGATCGAAGCTCTCCAGCAGCAGCCCGCGATAGAGCGCGGCGATGCCCAGTACGCTGGCACTGGCCACGCCCGCAATGAGCACCAGCCCCTGGCTGTCCACGCCCAGCACATTGCCGAACAGGATGTGCAGCAGATCGAGCTGGGTGCCGTGGCGCGAGATCAGGATCACACCCAGCGCCAGGGCCACCACGTAGATGGCGGCCAGGCTGGCGTCTTCCTTGAGTTCGGTATGACGACTGATCCAGCCAGCCACGGCCACCACCAGCACACCGGCGGCAAAGCCGCCAATGGACAAGGCCGGCAACGACAGGCCAAAGAAGATGAACCCCACCGCCACGCCCGGCAGCACGGCGTGACTCAGGGCTTCGCCGAACAGGCTCATGCGGCGCAAGGTCAAGAGCACGCCCAGGGGCGCACTGCCCAGCGCCAGGGCAAAGGCGGCCACCAGAGCGCGGCGCATGAAGGAAAATTCCTGGAACGGCGCTATCGCCAGGGCCTGCAGGGTCGAGAGTGCGCTCATGACTGGCCTCCCGGGGTGGCAGCAGGGTGCGTGTGCGAATGCGCATGTGAATGATCGTGCGCATGTTCGTGCATCCTCGACAGGGCCAGCACCTCGGCTTCGCTCACCTGGCACACGCCGGCATGTTCATCCACCGCCTCGGCCATGGCGCGGGCACGTTGCAGATTCTCTTCGCACATCACTTCCGCGGTGTCCCCCCAGGCCACCACGTTGCGCGCCAGCAGCAGGGTCTGCGGGAAGGCGCGACGCACCTGGTCATGGTCGTGCAGCACCGCGATCACGGTACGGCGCTCGGCGTGCCAGGCCGAGATGATGCGCAGCAAGTCGCCGGTGGTGCGGGCATCGATGGCATTGAAGGGTTCATCGAGCAGGATCACCTCGGCATCCTGCAGCAGGATGCGGGCAAACAGCACGCGCTGGAACTGGCCCACCGAAAGACTGGAGACCGGGCGCGCCGAAAAGCCGTCCAGCCCGACCGCCGTGAGCGCCTGCACCGCGCGCTGGTGCATGGCGGCGTCGATGGCGCCCCAGTTGCCCTTGGCCTGCCAGTAGCCCAGCAGCACGCAATCGATCACGGTGATGGGAAAGCTGCGATCAATCTCGGCCTGCTGCGGCAGGTAGGCAATGCGACGGGCATCCACGTGCGTATGGACGCGGCCGTCATTGCAACGTACCAGGCCCAGCATGGTCTTGAGCAGGGTGCTCTTGCCGGCACCATTGGGGCCGACGATGGCCGTGAGCGAGCCGCGCGCAAAGGCGCCGTTGACGTGGTGCAAGGCCGGATGGCGACGATAGCTCACCGTCAGGTTGTCCAGAGAGATGGCGGCATCCATGTCAGCCCTCCCCCAGCGCCCAGTGCACACCCAGCCACAACAGCAGGACCACGGGCACGACGGCCAGCACGCGCTGCCACCAGGGACTGGCGAGCACGCCTTGTTTCATGAGGATTCGAGAGAAAAACGACACGGCAGGCAATCTGAAAAGAAGCAACACGGGCTCCGGACAGCGCGGCCAGCAGGGCTGATCCCGACGCCCTTGTCCTTTGGCGCAACCGAGTTGCAGAAACAGGGAAAGCAGGCATTATAATGCAACCCTGTTGCAGAATGTAACAACACTGCAAATCCGGTCGTTGTCCGGGGCACAATGCCGGGCGGACGGCGGATCTTCAGCCCATGTTTGCAGTCTGTCTTCCAGCGTTGTCGACTTGCCGTCTCCCCCTTTGAATTCTCTTTACAACAAGCACAAGAAAGCCGCCCATGTTCCGATCCCGTCCATCGTTTCGACTGATTCCTCTCGTCCTGTTGTCGCTGGCCAGCCTGCCCGTGCTGGCGGCTGGTGAAGGCCATGACCAGCACGGCAACCATCCCGCCCACGTGCATGGAGTGGGCAAGCTGGACGTGGCACTGGAAGGCAATACCCTGACCCTGCACCTGGACAGCCCGCTGATCAACCTGGTCGGCTTCGAACACGCGGCCAACAGCGGCAAGGACAAGGACGCCGTGCGCGCGGCCGTAAAGAACCTGCGTGATGTGAACCGCATGTTCGCCACCGACGCCGCCGCCCAGTGCAAGCCGGCCGAGGTGCAGCTGGAGTCCGCCGTGCTGCCGCCCGCCCTGTTGGGCGAGAAGACGTCCGCCAGCAGCGAAGCGGCCCCCACCGATGGCCATGCCGACCTCGACGGCGACTTCACCCTGGTATGCGCCAGCCCCGGCGCGCTCGCCACGGTGGATGTGAGCGGCTTGTTTGCGGCCTTCCCGGGCTTCCACCGTATCGACGTGCAACTGGTCACCCCCAAGAAGCAAGGCGCGGCGCAACTGGTGCCGGGCAGCGCACTGATCCCCATGAACTGATGCCGGGGGCCGCCGGGGCAGGTTCCCCGGCGCGCCAGTCAGGCCACTGACAGGCACCGGCGCTATGATCGGCGGTAAAGTCACGTCCTGGCGCTTCTGCGATTTTCCTTCATGTTGTCATGACTATTCCTGAACGTTCTTCCCCGGTCGCCGCGATTGCCATGCGCGACCTGCGCTTTACCTGGCCCGGCCAGGCGCATCCGGCGCTGGTGTTGCCGCATTTCCAGGTGGCGCCTGGTGAACATGTCTTCGTCAGCGGCCCCAGCGGCAGCGGCAAGAGCACCCTGCTGGCGGCCATCGGCGGCATCATCGTGCCCCAGGCCGGCACCGTGGAAGCGTTGGGGCAGCCCTTCCATACGCTGTCGGCGGCACAGCGCGACCGCTTCCGGGTGGATCACATCGGATTCATCTTCCAGCAGTTCAACCTGTTGCCTTATCTTTCCATCCTCGACAACGTGCTGCTGCCCTGCCAGTTCTCGGCCTACCGCAAGGCGCGCACCGCGCAGCAGGGCGCCGATCTCAAGAGCGTGGCGCAATCCCTGCTGAGCGCGCTGGACCTGGCGCCGTCGCTGTGGTCGCGTCCCGTGACGCAGCTGTCCATCGGCCAGCAACAGCGGGTAGCGGCGGCGCGCTCGCTGATCGGCCGGCCGGAGATCATCGTTGCCGACGAGCCGACCTCGGCCCTGGACAGCGACCGCCAGCAAGCCTTCCTCGACCTGCTGCAGCGCGAGTGCGCACAAAGCGGCGCGGCGCTGGTCTTCGTCAGCCACGACCAGCGCCTGGCCGTACGTTTCGAGCGCCGCATCGCACTGGAACAGCTCAACGAGGCTGCCCGTCCCGAGGAGGCCGCATGAAGCTGCTCCTGCGCCTGGCCGCGCACAGCGCCTGGAACCGGCGGTTCACGCTGGGCCTGATGCTGCTGGCCATTGCCCTGTCCACCACCATGCTGCTGGGCATCGAACGGGTACGCCATGAAGTGCGGGCCGGATTCTCGCAATCGGTATCCGGTACCGACCTGGTAGTCGGTGCCCGCACCAGTCCGATCCAGCTGATGCTGTACGCCATCTTCCGCATCGGCGGCGCCACCAACAACATGGGCTGGGACAGTGCCCAGACCCTGGCCCGCAATCCGGCGGTGGCCTGGACCATCCCGATCTCGCTGGGCGATTCGCACCGTGGCTTCCCGGTACTGGCCACCAATGGCGATTACTTCACGCATTTCCGTTATGGCAGCGGTCAATCCCTGGTGCTGGCCAAGGGACGGCCCTTTACCGGGGTCTTCGATGCCGTGCTGGGGGCCGATGTGGCCGAGAAACTGCACTATCACCTGGGCGACGTCATCATCCTGGCCCACGGCATGGGCGGCATGGGCCTGACCCAGCACGCCGACAAACCCTTCAAGGTGGTAGGCATCCTGGCGCGCACCGGCACCCCGGTGGACCGCACGGTGCATATCGGCCTGGATGGCATGCAGGCCATCCACCTCGACTGGGAAGGTGGCGCACCCTTGCCGGGCGTGCATATCCCGGCAGAATTCGTGAAGAAATTCGACCTCACCCCGACCAGCATCACCGCCGTGCTGGTCGGCCTGAAGAGCCGCGCGCGGGTCTTCGCCGTGCAGCGCGCCATTGCCGACGGCGACGGCTTCAAGGAGCCCCTCATGGCCGTGCTGCCGGGGGTGGCGCTGGACCAGCTCTGGGACGTGGTCGGCATCGGCGAGAATGCCTTGCTGGTGGTTTCGGGCATGGTGGTGGTGGTCGGCCTGGCGGGGCTGGTGGCAGCGATCCTGGCCAGCCTGGGCGAGCGGCGGCGTGAGCTGGCCATCCTGCGCTCGGTCGGGGCGCGTCCGCTGGACGTGTTGTGGCTGCTCTGCGTGGAGGGCCTGGGCGTGATGCTGTGCGGCGTGCTGGCAGGCCTGTTGCTGCTGAGCGGTCTGATCTGGGTGCTGGGGCCGATGCTGGCCGCGCAGTTCGGCATCGCCCTGCGACCGGCGTGGCCGGCGGCCGGCGAATTACAATTGCTGCTCTGGACCGTGCTGGCCGGACTGGTGGCCAGCCTCTTGCCGGCCTGGCGGGCCTATCGCCTGAGCCTGTCGGACGGCCTGACCCCAAGAATCTGATCTGGAAGCACTGACATGAAGACTCTTTACTGGATGGGCGGCATCGTCGCCGCCGGCCTGCTGGTGGGCAGCGGTGTGCGCCTGCTGGCGCATGACGATGCGCGGGCGGCGCCGGCACCGGCCTCTGCCGGAGCATCCGCCACCGTCGCCGGTGGCCCGCTGGCAGGTGCCGTCCCGGCCGTGACTGCGCGCGCCGATAGTGGCAGCACCGTCGCCGGCGTAAGCGACGCCGCCAGCGGCCAATACAAGGTCGGTGACCACCTGCAGCAAAGCGCGGCCGTCACCGAAAAGCCCTATCAGGCCTCGGGCAAGATGGTCAACGGCTTCCAGGAGATCGCCTGGGAATCGCTCATCCCCAAGAACTGGGACCCGATGGCGCCCTTCAAGGGCCTGAAGCTGGACCAGATGACCGATGATGACCCGCGCGCCGATGCCGCGCTCTGGAAGGCCAAGAAATACTGGAAGGAGGCGCCCGTCGATCCATCCATGGAAGGCAAGCCGGTGCGCCTGCCCGGCTTCGTGGTCTCGCTGGACCGCGAAGGCGAGGCGCTCAAGGAATTCCTGCTGGTCCCCTACTTCGGCGCCTGCATCCACGTGCCGCCACCGCCGGCCAACCAGATCATTCACGTCAGGAGCGTCAAGGCCGTCAAGAACGTGCGCACCATGGATGCGGTATGGATCAGCGGCGTGCTCAAGGTAGAGCGCTCGGATTCGTCCATGGGCGCCTCCAGCTACAGCATGAAGGCCGTCAGCGTCGAACCCTACAGCGCCCCCGACCAGGGCTGACGACCACACGGCGGCGTGCTCTGCTGCGCCGCCGCTTATCCCCAGTTTCCCCCAGTTGTCCCAGCCTGTTCCCAAGACCTGCCGCAGGCAGGTCTTATCCACATTTTACGGGGGCAAGCTTGTGGACAAGGCTTTGACAAGCCACCCAAACCCTTGATTCTTCTACATTTTTCGACTCCGCTTCGGCAACGCGCAGAGTTGGGGCAGGCCGACTGCAATGAGGCTTGTCTCTGCATCGCGTCTGGCAACTTGCCCGGATATCCACATTTTTTGGGTGCAAGCCTGTGGAGAAGCACTGGGCAAGTCGGACAAGGCATTGATTGCAAAGGACTTTCCGCTGCCGCAGCAAGGCGCGGCAAAAAGGGGGCAGGCAGACACCCGGGAACGCCGCCTCAGGAGCGGCGACGATATCCACATTTTCTGGTGGCAAGCTTGTGGAGAAGCCCTTGACAAGCCCATCAAGCCATTGATTTTAAACAACTTTTCAATATCGCAACAGAGTGAGGCAAGCAGCCCCCAAACCTGGCACCTCCCCCCTTCGGACACGGGCCACGGAACATTTCGGCAGGATATCCACACTTTTTGGGAGCAAGCCTGTGGACAAGCACTTGAAAAGCCAGACAAGCCTTTGATTACAAAGGAAATTCACGCTCAGATGCAAAGTCGTGCACTTTGTTGGCGGGCCGGGCGGTCCGCCGCAAAGCCGCGCCCAGACTGGCCGAGCGCGGCGATATCCACATTTTTTGGTGGCAAGCCTGTGGAAAAGGCCTGGACAAGCCACTCAAGTCATTGATTCCCAACGATTTTATGTGAAGTAACAAGACGCAGGCAGGGCCCGGGATCATGCCGGCCTGGCCCGGATATCCACATATTCTGGTGGCAAGCCTGTGGAAAAGCGCTGGGCAAGCCATCCAAGTCATTGATTGTAAAGGGAATTCATCACCAGAGCAGCCGATGGGCAAGCGCCGTGCAAGGGAGGACGGAACGGAGGAAAAGCGATGGGCAGACTCCAGTCATGGAGCCTGCCCGGAAGGGAGGGACGCACCCCGCGCCGCGCACCGGCAAGCATGCACTTGCCGGGAAGGGAGGACCGCGACTTCCATCACGTGTGCGACCTGCCGGGTTACGACGCCACTGTCCGGCCTGGGCGTGAAGCATGAAGCAAGGAGAAACTGGCTGATCCGAAGAAAAAAACCTGCGATGCGCTCGCATCGCAGGCAACAACATCTGCACGGAGTCAGAGGAGACAGGCGCAAGTCTAGTGGCCGCGTATGACCTCCCCATGACAGTGCACAGGGAGATGAAGAAAAAGGACGAAGAGAAGAAAAACGGAAAACGGAAATGTCACGAAGCCGTCATAACGACGAACTATAGTGCGAAGCTTAGTGCGGTACATGCAACCGATATGTATGACCGCATGGTGTGTTGGACATCTGTCCAGCACACCCTCCTTTCGGAGGCGTCCGCCTCCATGACATTTCCCTCAAGAACTGGCTGAACGGTCTTACCAGACCCCATCAATGGCGGTGGCTTGCAACTTGATGCGCGAGACTTCGCCATCGCTGCCTTGCAGGGCCAGGTCGTCCGGCATCGCCTTGGGCGGCTTGCGGAACCATTCCAGGCACAGTTGCGAGAGATTGGTGAGGGCCTTCTTGGCCATGAACTGCTGCAGCAGTTCACGCGTGAGTTCGAGATTGGAGGCCAGGAAGAAATCCCCCGGCCGGACCAGCGCCTGCACGCCCGCGCTCATGCGCTGCAAGTCCTTCTGGAACATCTGGCGCGGCACCGGCAGCGGATGGCCGGCCGAGACCAGCAATTCCTGGAACAGCGGCGCCATGAAGTCCAGCACATAGCCGTCGCATTGCACCCAGGCATGGAAGGCGTCCTGATGGCTGGCCACGCTCTGGCCGTCTTCGCCCAGGGTGCCGAAGGACAGCGCACCACCGCCGTCTTCACGAATCAGGTAGAAGGCAGCGCCGGCCACGGGGAAGGCGTTGCGCTTGTAGAACTTCTTGAGGATCTGGGCGGCAGTGACGGAAAAGAAGAAGCTGGCGGCCGGGATATCGGCTTCCACGCTGTGCAGGACGGAATGGATGACGCGGAAGATACGTTGATAATCGGCCAGGGGAATCAATGGGCGCAAATTCTGCGCGGAGGAATGTGAGCTTTGCATGGGCGCTATTTTCTCATGGAAAAGAACGGGCAAGCCGCTAAGCCGCTTCACGGGAATGCCGGACTGCGCAGTCCCGATGCGTGACGCGCTTTGGAACAAAAGCGGTTTCACGACTTGCCGTTCCACCCTCAAGAGATCTTTGCTGCTCAAACTCTGCTGCTACTGCTACTGCTACTGCGATGCCGGAAGAACTACCCCTAGTCCCTGCAGCGGCACGACTTCACTTCCCCCCACCATCCCTCACCCCGGGCATTCAATCCTGCTTCTTCGGCTCCTGCATGAAACAGGTGCAATCGACATCGTGATACTGTGCGCAATGCTGCAGTGACGGGCGGGTCAGGCCGTTGTTGAACAGCGAACGGTCTTCCGCATCCACCGTCACGTAGCGCAGGGCCGAGGCCATCACCTGCTGGTCGCGCTGGTCGACGTCGTCCAGCGACACTTCCAGCCGGCCCCATTCCTTGTCGGTCTTGACGAAGAGGTACATCAGGACGGTACAGAAGACCAGATAGCTGATGAACATGAGGGTGATTTCACCCGGTACGGGTTCGGTAACGAAGGACATGGCTGGCTCCAATGGCAAGATACTTCGGCAAGGTCTTGCGTGCCAGTCACGACCCCACCGTGATGTCGGGAGTCCGGAGCACAGACCGTGTTTCATTGGTTCCCATGGTAGTAGCCCCGCTTGACTGCGAACATCGGGGAATTCCTGAGCACGCAACGCCACTTGCCAACTCGACAGCAGCCTGGGCTCGGGCTTTGTGGCGCATCAAGCGCTGCCATGCGCCGTGAAAGTTACGTGAATTTCAAGCCCGCGTGCTGCAGGGAAACAGCCTGAAAAAAACCCGCCAGGCTTGCGCGTGGCGGGTTCAGACTCGAATTGTCCAAGTCCAAGGACGTCTGAGGAGACACCCCCAATGTACCGGGCCATGCTCCTGCTGAAAACGAAGCATTCGTCATGCGCTTATGCTGTTGACGCATAAGCCGCCCGACGCCCCCTCTCAGCCGGCCTTGACGGGCAGCCAGCGCTCCACCAGCCGGGTCCAGAAGGCGGCTCCCACCGGGATATTGGCATCATTGAAATCGTAGCCTGCATTGTGCAGCATCGGACGTCCCTGCCCGTTGCCCACGCGCAAGAAGCAGCCGGGCCTCTGCTGCAGGAAGTAGGCGAAGTCTTCGCTGCCGGCGATCGGACCGAAGGGGGCGATCACCTTGTCGGCGCCCACCAGTTCCTCGGCCACGCCGCGGGCAAACTCGGTCTCGGCCTCGCTGTTGACCAGCACCGGATAGCCGCGCAGATACTCGATCTCGGCACCGGCACCATAGCTTTCGGCATGCAGGGCCACCAGCGCGCGGATGCGCTCTTCCAGCAACGCGCGTACCTCGGGCTTGAAGGAGCGCACGCTCAACTCCAGCGTGGCGAATTCCGGAATCACGTTGGACGCCTTGCCCGCATGCAGGCTGCCCACCGTCACCACTGCGGTCTCCATGGGATCGACATTGCGCGAGACCACCGTCTGCAAGGCCATCACCAGGCTGGCGGCGACCACCACCGGATCGACCGACAGGTGCGGTCGCGCCGCATGGCTGCCGCGACCGACGATGCGGATCTTGACGGTATCGCAGGCCGCCATGAAGGGGCCGCTCCTGAACATGAAGGTCCCCGCCTCTACCCCCGGGTGATTGTGGATGCCGAAGACGGCATCGCAGGGGAAACGCTCGAAGAGACCATCGGCCAGCATCTTCTGCGCCCCGCTGTCAAAACCGGCTTCCTCGGCCGGCTGGAAGATCAGGTGCAGCGTGCCGTCGAAACGGCGCGTGCGCGCCAGGTGCTTGGCCGCGCCCAGCAACATCGCCGTATGGCCATCGTGGCCGCAGGCGTGCATGGCACCGGGCTTGACGCTGGACCAGGCCAGGCCGGCTTCCTCATGGATGGGCAAGGCATCCATGTCGGCGCGCAGGCCGATGCTGCGCGCACTGCTGCCGGCCCGCAGCGTGGCGACCAGGCCATTGCCGCCGATATGGCGGGTGACCGCGTAGCCCCATTCCTGCAGGCGCGCCGCCACCAGGGCAGCGGTATCGACTTCCTCGAAGGACAGTTCGGGATGCTGGTGCAGGTGGCGGCGGATGCCGGTGATTTCCTCGTGGATGTCATGCAGGTCGGCGACCTCGCAGAGGTCCTGCTCGTGGGGGTGACTCATCGTTTCTCCGTGGGGGATGTGCGTCGTGCCAGCACTTCGCGGCCCTGCTCGGCCAGGTCCCAGAACAGGCCCGCCATCAGTTGCAGCGACTCGCGCGACACGCTGGCCAGTATATGCTCGTTGGGCGCATGCTGTGAGCAGGCCGGATAGGAGTGCGGCACCCACAGCGTGGGCAGGCCCAGGGTTTCGGAGAAGACGTCATTGGGCAGCGAGCCGCCCAGGTTGGGCAGCAGCGTGGGCGTCTTGCCGGTGCTCTCCTGCAGCGAGGCCAGGCCCCAGCGTACCCATTCATCGTCCGGATCGAGCCGGGTGGCGGCGAACTGCACGCCCGACAGCGCCACCTGCACATCGTCATAACCATGTTCATCCAGATGCGCGCGGATGTGTTCGATGAAATGCGCATCATCGCTGCCGACCACGAAGCGAATCTGGCAATGCGCAGTGGCGCGTCCGGGAATGGCATTGACCGGGGCTTCCGGATTGCCGGTCTTGAAGGCCAGCACTTCCAGCGTGTTCCAGCCGAAGACACGTTCGGCCGGGGTCAGGTCGGGCTCGCCCCAGTCGGGATCGATCTCGGGATCGGTCGGACCGCCGCCCACCTTGACGCTGGCCAGCGCCTTGCGCACGCTCTGCGGCAGCGCCTCCGGCAGCAACGCGGGGACGCGGATGGCGCCGCGCTCGTCGACCAGGCAGGCAATCGCATTGGCCAGACGCACGCCGGGGTTGCGCAGCAGGCCGCCCCAGTTGCCCGAGTGGTGGCCACCATCACGCAGATGGCAGGTCAGGTCGAAATTGCAGCCACCGCGCGAACCCAGGAACATGGTCGGGGTAGGCGCATTCACCCGCGGACCATCGGAGGCGATGAAGAGATCGGCCTTCAGGCGTTGCGCATGCTGGCGGCAGACTTCGTTGAGACCGGGCGAACCGGTTTCCTCGCCCATCTCCAGGATCAGCTTGACGTTGTAGCCCAACTGCCCGCCGCGCACCTTCATGACTTCTTCCAGCGCCGCCAGGTTGATGGTGTGCTGGGCCTTGTTGTCGGCGATGCCGCGCCCGTACCAGCGCTCGCCTTCGACCACGATCTCCCAGGGCGAGAGACCGGCGCGCCATTGGTTGTCATAGCCGCGCACCACATCGCCGTGGCCGTAGGTGAGCAAGGTGAAAGCCGCCCCCTCCTCGACGCGCTCGGCGATCAGGAAGGGGCTGCCGCCAGGCAGCGGATTGTCGATCACCTCGCAGACAAAGCCCAGTGTCTGCAGAGAAGGCATGATCTCCTGCTGCAGATAGTCGTAGAGGACGGGCAGGCTGGCCGCTTCCTGGCTTTCGGTACGGATGGCCACGCGGCGCTTCAGGGTTTCCATGAAACGGCCGTCGTCGAAATAAGCCTGTACGCCGGCAATGGCTTGTGCTCTGCTCATGCTGCTGCTCCTTGGTTTTTTTCAGATTCGTTCATGTTCTCAAGCGGCTGCCGCCAGGGCCGGAATGCCCAGGCCCGGATCGGGCGTGAGCGCCGAGGCCAGCAGCATGCGGGTATAGGGATGCTGGGGATCGCTGAAGAGTTGTTCACGTGAGGCCAATTCCACGATGCTGCCCTTGTTCATCACGGCGACCCGGTCCACCAGATGCTCCACCACACCGAGGTCGTGGCTGATGAAGAGATAGGTCAGGCCGAATTCGGCCTTGAGGTCCAGCAGCAGGTTGAGAATCTGCGCCTGCACCGACACATCCAGCGCCGAGGTCGGTTCATCGCAGATGAGGATGTCGGGCCGCAGGATCAGTGCCCGCGCAATCGCCACCCGCTGGCGCTGACCGCCGGAGAGCTGGTTGGGATACTGCGTGTGCGTGCGTTCGGGCATGCCGACCAGATCGAGGATCTGCCTGACCTGGCGGCTGCGCTCGGCGGCACTGCCGATGCCGTGCAGCTTGAACGGCAGGCCGACGATCTCGCCCACGGTCTTGCGCGGATTGAGCGAGGAATACGGGTCCTGGAAGATCGGCTGGATATGCCGCGCATGCTGGCGGCGCTCGGTCGGATCGACTTCCTGGCCGTTGATGAGCACATTGCCCGAGGTCGGTGCCAGCAGGCCCAGCAGCATCTTGGCCAGGGTGCTCTTGCCGCAGCCGGATTCGCCGACGAGACCGAGGGTTTCGCCACGATACAGACGCAGCGAAACGTCATCGACCGCCTTCAGTTGACCCGGTGCCTGGAACAAGCCGCGCTTGAGCGGATACACCTTGGTCAGCGCGCACAATTCGAGCGCGATATCGTCCAGCGGCGGCTGGGGATTCAGAGAGGCACTCATGCCGCCACCTCCAGTGCCGACACCGGCACATCGAGCTTGAAGCAGCGCGCCTCATGCGACAAACCGGGACTGCCCTGCTGCACCATCGGCGGGTCCTGTTCGCAGCCGCTGTCGGCCAGGGTGCAGCGATTGCGGAAGGCACAGCCGCTGACCTGCCCGACCAGGCTGGGCACCACCCCGGGAATGGCTTGCAGCCGGCTGCCCGGCAAGGTCTTGCCGCGCACCGGAATGCAGTTGAGCAAGCCGCGCGTGTAGGGATGGCGCGGCTGTGCAAAGAGTTGCGCCACACCGCTGGTCTCCACCACCTGCCCCGCATACATCACCGCAACCCGGTCGGCGATGCGCGAGACCACGCCGAGGTCATGCGTGATGAAGATGACGGCGGTGCCGAACTCCTGCTGCAGCTCGCGGATCATGCGCAGGATCTGCGCCTGGATGGTCACGTCCAGTGCGGTGGTGGGTTCGTCGGCGATGATGAGGTCGGGACTGCACATGAGCGACATGGCGATCATCACGCGCTGGCGCAGGCCGCCCGAGAGCTGGTGCGGATACTGGCGCAGGCGGTCTTCGGCGTTGCCGATGCCGGTCCGGTGCAGCAGGTAGAGTGCCCGCTCGCGCGCCTCGGCACGCGTCACGCCGGGCTGCTGCAACATCGCCTCGCACAGCTGGTTACCCAGCGTATAGGCGGGATTGAGCGAGGTCATCGGCTCCTGGAAGATCATCGCCATGCGCTTGCCGCGCAACTGCATGCGCTGCCGTTCGCTCATGCCATTGAGGTCGGCACCATCGAAGAGGATGTGGTCGGCGCTGCATTGCGCCTTGCGCGGCAGCAGGCCCATCAGGGCCAGCGAGGTCATGGACTTGCCGCAGCCGGACTCGCCGACCAGGCACAGCATCTCGCCACGGCTGACCTGGAAATCGATGCCGCGCACGGCATGCAGCATGCCGTTCTCGGTGGGCAGGTCCACCTTCAGGTTCTTCACGTCCAGCAATACACTCATGGGGTTCTCCTTGCGTGACGGATCAGTTGCGGCCATCGGGTGCGTTGACATCGCGCAGGCCATCGCCGACCAGATTGATTGCCAGCACCAGCAGCGCCAGCGCCACACCTGGAATGACGATCACCCAGGGCTTGAAGAACATGTAGGTCTTGCCCTCGGCCACCATCAGGCCCCACGAGGGCGTGGGCGGCTGCACGCCCAGTCCCAGGAAGGACAGCGTGGCCTCCAGCAGGATGGCGTGGGCCATTTCAAGGGTGGCCACCACGATGAGCGCCCCCATGATGTTGGGCAGGATCTCGCGCACCAGGATGTAGGGTGTGGAGGCGCCGATGGCCTTGGCTGCCGCGATGAATTCGGCATCGCGCAACTGCTGTGTGGCCGAGCGCGTCACCACCGCGAAACGATCCCACAGCAGCAGCCCCAGCAGCACGATCACCACCTTGAGGGAACCGCCCACCAGCGAGGCCATGGCCAATGCCACCAGCACCACCGGCATGGCCAGCCGCGTGGTGATGAGATAGCTGATGACGGCATCGGTGCGTCCGCCGAAGTAGCCTGCCAGCACGCCCAGCGTCGTGCCGATCAGCCCCGAGATCAGGGCCGCGGCAATGCCGATGGTCAGTGACACGCGCGCACCGAAGATCAGGCGCGAGAGATAGTCGCGGCCCAGCTTGTCGGTGCCGAGGATGTGTTCCCAACTGCCCTGGGCCTGCCACACCGGCGGGATCAGGCGCGCGGTGACGTCCTGGTCGAAGGGATCGTGCGGCGCCAGCAACGGCGCAAAGATTGCCGCCAGCACGATCAGCGCCAGCACCAGTGCGCCCAGCATGAGGCCGCGATGGCCCAGCAGGCGGCGCAGCTTGCGGCGCCAGGCGGGCAAGGGCGGCAAGGCGGTCGTGAGCATGGGGGTAGCGGGCAAGGTAGAGGAGGTGGTTGCGCTCATGGGGTCTCCTGGCAGGATCAGCGGGTACGGATGCGCGGGTCCAGCAGCGCATTGATGACATCGGCCAGGAAGGTCAGCCCGATGTAGAACATGGCGATGATCAGCACGACCGCCTGCACCACCGGATAGTCGTTGCGCGAGATGGCATCCCACGCCAGCTGTCCCAGGCCCTGCATCGAGTAGACCGATTCGATGACCACCGAGCCGCCCAGCATGAAGCCCAGCTCCACGGCCGCCAGCGCCACCACCGGAATGACGGCGTTGCGCAGTGCATGCTTGAATACCACCCGCGCCCGGGAGAGTCCCTTGGCGCGCGCCGTGCGGATGTAGTCCGATCCCAGCACTTCGAGCATGCCCGAGCGCGTGAGCCGCATCATGGCCGGCATGGCGTAATAGCCCAGGGCCACGGCGGGCAGGACGAAGTGCTGCCAGCTGTCGTTGCCGGCCACCGGCAGCCAGTGCAGGGTCACGGCGAAGATCAGGATCAAGGTCAGCCCGAACCAGAAACTGGGCATGGCCTGGCCAACCACGGCGATGAGCAGCGCGGCGCGATCCAGCCAGGTATCCCGATAGAGCGCGGCCAGCACCCCTAGCGGAATGGCGGTCAGGATGGCCAGCAGCAAGGCGCTGCCACCGAGCTTGAAGGTGATGGGCAGGCGTTCGGAAATCATTTCCATCACCGGCCCCTGGAAGTAGAAGGACTTGCCGAAATCGAGCTGCACGGCACGTCCCAGCCAGTCGAAGTATTGCGTGGTCAGCGGACGGTCCAGACCGAACTGGGTGCGCACCGACTCGACCTGGGCGGCGGTGGCTTCCGGCCCGGCGATGGAGACCGCCAGATCACCCGAAAGATGCAGCAGCGTGAAGCTGACGACGGACACCGTCAGGGCCACGCACAAGGCGATGGCCAGGCGGCGCAGGAGATAGATCAACATGGCGGTCCTTCCTTGCGGAGACTGGGCGGACGATGTCAGGAACGGCGCACGCAGAGCGTGCGCCACCGGGCTTACTTCCAGGAAGCTTCGTAGAACCGCGGCAACTCGTCCGGATACCCCTGGAACTTCAGCTGCGAATTGAAGGCATAGAAGGTCGAGTAGGAAAACATCGGCGCCACGTACGCCTGTTTTGAGATCAGCTCCAGGGCCTTGCTGTAATTGGCCTTGCGCACCGCCGGATCGATCGAGGTATCGGCAACCTGAAGGAACTGCTGCAGTTGCGGATCCTTGGTGATGTCATCGGCGCCCCCCTTGAAGTAGACACCGGCAAAGGCCGAGGTATCGTTCATCGAGAACGAGCCCCAGGAATAGAAGCTCATGGGGGTCTTGCCGCTGCGGTATTCGGTCTGCAGGGCGGCGAACTTCATGTAATGCAGGCGGGCGCGGATGCCGACCTTGCGCAGGTCGCCGATGATGGCTTCGGCGACTTCCCGTTCGCGATAGGCATAGATGTCGGTATCAAAGCCGTTCGGATAGCCGGCTGCTGCCAGCAGTTCCTTGGCCTTGGCCGGGTTGTAGTCGTACTTGATGACGGCATTGCTGTCACAGCCGAACTGGGTACGGAAGCAGGCGGTGTAGACCGGCTGGCTGCCGCCACGCATCAGGTTGTCGGCATAGCCCTTGCGGTTGATGGCGTAATTGACCGCCTGGCGCACGCGCAGATCCTTGAAGGGTGAATTGGGCGCCGAGGTGCCGGTGGTATCCAAGGTGATGAAACCGACGCGCATGGTCTCGCCGCTTTGCACAGTCAGCTTGGGGTTGGTCTTGAGCGCATCGGCCTGGTCGGGCGGTACCCGCCAGATCCAGTCGATGGCACCGGTCATCAGTTGCGCGGCGCGGGTTTCCGGATCGGGAATGACCACGAACTTGATGTTGCCGATCGAAGGCTGGCCCTGCGGGCTGTCCTTGAAGTAGTTGGGGTTCTTGACCAAGGTCACGCCCTGCCCTGGCGTGACGCTGGTGACCTTGTAGGGACCGGTGCCGATGGGCGCCTTGGAGAAACCTTCCAGCCCGACCTTCTTGAAGTAGGCCGCCGGATAGATCGGCAGCGGACCGGCCAGGTATTCAAGCGCGGCAGGGAAAGGCCCCTTCAGGTTGATGCGGACCTGATAGTCGCCGAGCTTGTCGACGCTCTTGATCCAGTCGGTATTCTGCCGCGTGACCGCCTTGGATTCGGGCGAAACCACATAGTTGAAGGTGAACACCACATCGTCGGCGCTGAACTTGTCGCCGTTCTGGAATTGCACGCCCTGGCGCAGGTCCAGCACCAGCGCGGTGGGCGATTCCCATTTCCAGGAGGTCGCCAGTTGCGGCTTGTACTCGTTGGTCTTGGGATCGCGATAGATCAGCGTATCCCAGATCAGGTGCGCCAGGATCACGCCTTCGCGCAGGTTGTTGTGATACTGGCTGATGTTCTCGACTTCACTGTCGGAGGCATAGACCAGAGTGTCATTGGCCTTGTTGGCATGCGCAACCGAAGCGCCCAACGCCCCCGCCACCAGTACCGCGCAGCGCGACCAAGCCAAGAGAGATGTGTGTAGTGCGTTCATTCCTGCCCCTTCGTTCGAATAAGACAAATTGGAACCCATTTCATCAATAGGCGAGCCTGCCTGTTGATGAAATGGGTTCAAGAAAAACCGCGACATCGAGGGGCATACTAGGCTAGGATTTATCGATGCCACAATCATCAAATTTCTAAGCCTGCGTTGCCGATACCAGAACGCAAAAATGCTGCACCACAATGTGACCACCCTGGCAAAAGTCGCATCCCTGCTGGGTCGCGGGGCGTGGAGCAGGTGCAGCATCGCGGTGCGCCGGGATACTGGCGGTGCTGCACCAAAGGCGTGAAGCACGCACCAAATAAAGCGGGAAATTATTTGCCGGGGCCAGCGCCCTGGTCAGATCTGGTCAGACTGGAAGGAATCTCGGGATGAAATCACAGCAACTGCAAGACACTGCCTTGCGCTACTTCCTGGAAGTGGTGCGATGCGGTTCCATCAGCGAAGCATCGCAGCGTCTGAATGTGGCCAGCTCGGCCATCAGCCGTCAGATCAGCAGTCTTGAGGAAACGCTGGACACGATTTTGTTTGAGCGGCGTCCGCGCGGGATGGTGCTGTCGGCGGGCGGCGAGATGTTGGCTGCGCACTCGCGCAAGATGGCGCTGGAAGCCGACCGCGTGGTCGCCGACCTGCAGGCCTTGAAAGGCTTGCGCAGTGGACGCGTGCGGCTGTCGGCCTCGGAGGGTTTTGCGATCGATTTCCTGCCGCGGCTGATCAACGCCTTCCAGCAGCACTATCCGGGCTTCGTGTTCCAGCTGTTCGTGGGGGCGCCGGCGGTGGTGTCGCGCCAGGTCCGCGAGGGCAATGCCGATATCGGGCTGACCTTCGCACGGCTGCCGGAACCGGAAATCAAGGTAGTGCACCGCCAGCCCGGCCCGATTGCTCTGGTGATGCGCAACGAGCATCCGCTGGCGCGTTTCCGCCAGGTCTCGCTGGGCCAGCTCAAACCCTATCCCCTGGCTCTGCCCGACCCGACCACGACGCTGCGCCAGTTGTTCGACATCGCCTGCAGCCGTCAGCAGGTGGTGATCGAACCGGTCATGACCAGCAACTATATCCAGTCGCTGCACAACTATGTGCTGGACAACGATGCGCTCTCCATCACCGGCGACGTCACCGTGCGCTACCGCATCGAACGCGGCGAGCTGACCATGCGACCGATCCGCGATTGCCCTAATGACGGCCGCTTCGTGGAGGTGCAGACACTGGCAGGACGGACCTTGCCGCGCAGCGTGGAAATCTTCCTCGATTATCTGGTGGCTGAACTGAGCAAGGATTTGTGAGCGCTTGTCGCGGGCATCCAGCCCAGCCTGTTTGATGTCATGCCGAACAAACGGACGCTGCCGGCCCATGCGGATCAGTACCCGGCCCGGTTCCGCCGGCGGCACACCGAGACCTGCAAACGCCAAGCGGCCACTACAAGTGCGGCCGCTTGGCGGGTTTCAAAGTGTCAGGGTTTCAGCGTATCAGTGCATGAATCATCAGAAACGCCAGCCTGCCTTGACTGCTGCAGACTTGTTGATGAAACCGCTGCGCCCTTCGGCATCGATGCGCAGAGAGATCTCTGCCGACTTCGGCAGCTTGAAGCGATAGCTCACGCCGCCCTTCAACAGCCAGGGTGAGTGCGCGGGGCCGGGCGTGGTGAAGGCCTGGCCGGGTGCCCCCGCGTAGGTGGCCACCAGATCGTCACGACCGTTGATGACATCGTAGCTGACCCCGAGGTAGCTGCTGATCTGCGACGATGACGTCAGGGTGTAGTTCAGCCGTGCACTGGTACCGAGCAAGAGTGCTTCGCTGCGCTTGCCCTGTACCGACAAGTTCAGCGCCCCTGCCCCGCTCTCGGCGTAGGACGGGCTTTGCAGCCGCGTATAGTCGATCTGCAGGGCAGGTGCCAGACTCATTGCTTCACTCAAGGGCAGCGTGAATGATACGTTTGCGCCCAAATGCGCATGCCAGCTGTGATAGTGGCTGGTGGCGATGCGGTTGAGACCACCGAAGCGCATCTCGCGCGACAGACGATTGCCGTTGCGGCCCAGATCGGCCTGCCAGGTCAGTGCCAGTTCGCCCAGCGGGACGTTGCCGTAGAGGGCCAACATATTGGACTCGGTACGACTGCGGCTGCCGGCACCGGTGATGGCGGTGTTGCCGCTGGCCCGGGTGCTGGCGTAGGCGTACGACAGGCCGACGCGTCCGCGCTCCAGTTCCATTTCGGCGCCGGTGGCCATACCCCAGGTACTGGCGCTGAAACCGGGTTCACCGTTGCGGTCATCCTGGTTGGTGCGCGACTCGAAGGGCATGAGCCAGACCTGACGATCGCGAGCCGCCTCGCCCGAAGACAGCCCGCTGCCCAGACCGGCACCACCGACATTGCCGGCCTCGTTGCGGGTAGCGATGACGCGATTGAGGGACGTCATGCTGCCCCGGATGGCGCTGGTGCCGACGTTGCTGGGCAAGGTCTGGCTGGCGGCGCGGCGCACGCTGCCAGCGTCAGGCAGCCGACCCAGCGCTGTGGCAACCTGAGCCATATCGCCACTGGACGGACGCAGGATCTGCTGGCCCAGCACCGGCGCAACCGGCGTTGCTGCAGCGGCGGCGAGGGTGATGGGTGATGGGCGGACGGCGGGCGCTGCTGGTGCTCCCTGTGCTCCCTGTGCTCCCTGTGCTGCCTGTGCTGCCTGTGCTGCCTGTGCTGCCTGTGCTGCCTGTGCTGCCTGTGCTGC
>NZ_JBMDJS010000028.1:0-29511 GCF_057809315.1 Herbaspirillum sp. FG34
CTCGACCTATACCTTGGCAAGGTATCGCTCTACCAACTGAGCTACTCCCGCATGGAGCGTTTTGGAGGCGGGGGTCGGGATCGAACCGGCGTAGACGGCTTTGCAGGCCGCTGCATAACCACTTTGCTACCCCGCCTTGGGGACACGCATACTACCTAAAACACGTGTTGTTTGCAAACATCTTTTTTGACTTTTCTCGACTTGCGTCGCCGCCAAATTTTCAATGCTCGCTCACCTATCACAATAAAAAAAGGAAGCTTTGTTAGGCTTCCTTTTTTCCAAGTAACCTGGAGCGGGAGAAGAGTCTCGAACTCTCGACCTATACCTTGGCAAGGTATCGCTCTACCAACTGAGCTACTCCCGCATCGAAAACAGAACGCTATTATAAGGCGGCGTTGGTATTTGTCAACTATCGATCTTAATTATTTAATTATTTTTTTCCTGTGGCTGGCATCGGCTTCCTTGATCATGGGCATGGCGCGACGCAGGTAGTACAGCATCGACCACACCGTCAGCACCGCCGCCACCAGCAGCAGCAGGCTACCCCACAGACGGGTATCGATGAAGCCGAACAGGCTGTCGTAGTACAGCAGCATGGGGATGGCGATCATTTGCGCAGTGGTCTTGATCTTGCCCAGCGAACTGACCGCCACCGACTTGGAGGCGCCGATCTGCGCCATCCATTCGCGCAGTGCCGAGATGGCAATCTCGCGACCGATGATGATGAAGGCGATCACCGGATGCACGCGGTCCAGATGGACCAGCACCAGCAAGGCGCCAGTGACCATGAGCTTGTCGGCCACCGGATCGAGGAAGGCGCCGAAGGCGGAGGTCTGGTTCCAGCGGCGCGCCAGGAAACCATCGAACCAGTCGGTCGCGGCGGCCACCACGAAGATGGCCGTGGCGGCAATACCCTGTTCGTAACGGTTCAGGCCGATCTCGGGCAGGTAGTAGACCCCGACGACCAGAGGAATGAGTGCCACCCGCAACCAGGTCAGCAGAATCGGAATATTGAAAGGCATACGTCTAGGAGGGTTGGAGCGGCGTACACGAAAAAAAATTTACCGAATAGTAGCAGAGTCATCCCCTGCTGCGCCCGCCTTTACGTCAGCGCGCGCATCGACGCAGTGACGGATGCACGTCATTCAATGCAGTTGCCGGTAGATTTCCTCGGCCAGCTGGCGCGAGATACCTTCTACCGAAGCCAGGTCATCCACGCTGGCATCGACCACCCCGCGCAGACCGCCAAAGCGCACCAGCAGGCGCTGGCGGCGCTTGGCACCGATGCCCTCGATCTCTTCCAGACGCGACGTCTGGCGCGCCTTGGCGCGCTTGGCACGCATGCCGGTGATGGCAAACCGGTGCGCCTCGTCGCGGATCTGTGCGATCAGCATCAGCGCGGCAGATTCCTTGCCCAGCTCCTTGGGAGCGCGACCATCGGCGAAGACCAGGGTTTCCAGTCCCACCTTGCGCCCCTCCCCCTTGGCCACGCCGACGATAAGGCTGATGTCCAGGCCCAGCTCGGTCAGCACCTGGCGGGCCATTTCCACCTGTCCTTTGCCACCGTCGATGAGCACGATGTCCGGCATCACGCCCTCGCCATTGGCGACCTTTTCATAGCGCCGCGTGAGCACCTGACGCATGGCAGCGTAGTCATCGCCGGGCGTGATGTCGTTGATGTTGTAGCGACGGTATTCGCCGTTCTGCATCGCATGGTGATGGAACACCACGCACGAGGCTTGCGTGGCTTCACCTTGGGTGTGGCTGATGTCGAAACATTCGGCGCGCAGTTCGTCCAGGTCTTCGCGTTCCAGCTCCAGCACCTCAGCCAGTGCGCGGGTGCGTGCCTGTTGCGAGCCCTGTTCGGAGAGCAGCCGCGCCAGTGCGATCCCGGCGCCTTTGGTGGCCATCTCCAGCCATTGGCGACGCTGGCCCTGCGGCTGGAAGGTCAGCGTGATGCGATGGCCGCACTGCTCCATCAGGGCCATCATCAACGCCGGATCATCGAATTCGGTGCCGACGATGAGCGAGCCGGGAATGAACTTGTCGATGTAGTGCTGGGCCAGGAAGGCTTTCAGGACTTCGACCTCAATGCTGTCCTCGGCGGTGTCCATCGCATCGTCCACATGCGTGGGGAAATAGGCGCGGTCGCCCAGATGTCGGCCGCCGCGTACCATCGCCAGGTTCACACAGGCGCGCCCCCCCTGCACCACCACGGCGATGATGTCGATGTCGGCGTCGCTCACCGTCTCCATGCTCTGCTGGTGCAGCACGCTGGAGAGCGAGCCGATCTGGTCGCGCACGGCGGCGGCCTGCTCGAACTTGAGGTCGGCGGCGAAGGCGTGCATCTTCTGCTCCAGCGCTTCCATGACTTCGCTCTGGCGGCCACGCAGGAACTTGGAGGCGTTCTCGACATCGAGCGCGTAATCCTCGCGGCTGACCAGATTCACGCAGGGGCCGCTGCAGCGATGGATCTGGTGCAGCAGGCAGGGCCGCGTACGATTGGTGAAGACAGTGTCTTCGCAGGTGCGCAGCAGGAATACCTTCTGCAGGATCTGGATCGATTCCTTCACCGCCCCGGCATTGGGGAAAGGACCGAAGTACTGGTTGCGCTTGTCCACCGCACCACGATAGTAGGCCATGCGCGGGAAGGCATGGCCGGTGATCTTCAGGTAGGGGTAGGACTTGTCGTCGCGAAAGAGGATGTTGAAGCGCGGACGCAGCGTCTTGATGAGATTGTTTTCCAGCAGCAGCGCTTCGGCTTCGCTGCGGGTGACCGTGGTTTCCAGCCGGGCGATGCGCTCGACCATCATGGCGATGCGCGGGCTGGTCAGGGTCTTCTGGAAATAGCTGGAAACACGCTTCTTGAGGTCGCGCGCCTTGCCCACGTAGAGCACGTTGTCTTCGGCGTCGAAATAGCGATACACGCCCGGCAGGTGTGGCAGCCGGGCGACCGTCTCCAGCACGACCTCGCGCGGATCGGGGAGCGGGGAAGCAGGAATGTCGGACATGAACGAATGCGAAAGACTTACAGCGACTGTACCTGCGCGCGCGCCGCCAGATAGCGCGGCTCAGCCTGCAGCGCCTCCCACGTCAGCGCCTCGCCGCAGGGCAGCAAGGTAGCGCGACGCGCAGCAGACGCCGCATCCGTGCCGCCCTTGAGGCCGGCCAGAATGGCATCGGCCTTCTCGGGTGAATTGCAGATCAGGGCCACGTCGCAGCCAGCATCCAGTGCTGCTTGCGCCGCCTCCAGCGGACCACCGGCGACACTGGCGCCGTGCATGCTGAGGTCGTCGCTGAAAATCACGCCCTGGAAGGCGAAGCGCTCGCGCAGCATGGACAGCCACACCTTGGAGAAACCGGCCGGCTGGGCATCCACCTTGGGATAGATGACGTGGGCCGGCATCACGGCCGCCAGACTCATGCCCAGCCAGTCATACGGGGTGGCATCGTCACCCAGGATATCGTCCAGCGGACGTTCATCCACCGGAATGGCCACGTGCGAATCTGCCGTGACGAAACCATGGCCGGGGAAATGCTTGCCGCAATTGGCCATGCCCGCCAGCGCCAGACCGTGATTGAGGCTCTTGGCCATGAGCGTGACCACGCGCGGATCGCGATGGAAGGAACGGTCGCCGATCACGGTCGAGACCCCGTAATCCAGATCGAGCACCGGCGTGAACGACAGGTCAATGCCACAGGCGCGCAGTTCAGCGGCCAGCACGAAGCCGGTGGCCGTGGCCACCTTGGTGGCTTGCAGCACGTCGCGATCCCACAACTGGCCGAGCTGGCCCATGGCCGGCAGACGCGTAAAACCGTCGGTGCGGAAGCGCTGCACGCGGCCGCCTTCGTGGTCGACCGCGATCAGAATGCCGGGGCGAGTCTGGCGGATCGCGCTGGTCAACGCGACCAGTTGCGCACGGTTTTCGTAATTGCGGGCAAACAGGATCACCCCGCCGGTCAGCGGGTGCTGGATACGTGCGATGTCGGTCGCATCCAGCCGGGTGCCGACCACATCCAGCATCACCGGACCGAGCGGCTTGACGGTTTGATTCATGACTTCTCCACGATGACAAAGGCGACGGCGTATTCCACCTCGTCGGTGACGGAGACCTGGGCGCTCAGGCCCTGCTCTTCCATCCATTGTTGCAAGGCGCCGCTGCACACCACCACCGGTTTGCCGCTGGGCGCGTTGAGAACCTGCATGGCGCGCCAGGTCATGGGCATGCGCATGCCCATGCCGATGGCCTTGGAAAAGGCTTCCTTGGCGGCGAAACGGGTAGCCAGGAAGCGGATGCCACGGGCCTCCACCTTGGCCTTGCGGCGCAGGTATTTTTCCATTTCCTGCGGGCCCAGGATCCTGGCGGCGAAGCGGTCGCCGTGGCGTTGCAGGGTGGCCTGCAGGCGGGAAATCTGAAGGATGTCGGTACCGATGCCGTAGATCATGCAGCGCGCCTCAGCCCCGGGCCTTGAGCGCGTCCAGGCGCGCCTTGACCATGATGGCCTTCATCTCGGAGACCGCATTGCGCCAGCCGACGAAGACCGCATGGGCGACCACGGCATGGCCAATGTTGAGTTCGGCAATCTCGGGGATGGCGGCGATGGCCTGGACGTTGGTGTAGTGCAGACCGTGACCGGCATTGACCTTCAGGCCCAGCTTCACGCCCGCCTGCACGGCGATGCGGATGCGTTCCAGCTCTTCCTGCTGCTCGCGCTCGCTGGTGGCGTCCGCATAACGGCCTGTATGAAGTTCGATGACAGGTGCGCCCGATTCTGCGGCGGCCTGGATCTGCTCGACATCCGGATCGATGAACAAAGAGACCCGAATGCGCTCCTGCTGCAACTGGACGATCGCCGCCTGCACATCGGCAAAATGGCCGCGCACGTCGAGGCCGCCTTCGGTGGTGACTTCGGTGCGCTTTTCCGGCACCAGGCAGACATCCTGCGGCTGGATGCCACAGGCGAAATCGATCATCTCTTTCGTGACAGCGGCTTCCAGGTTCATGCGCGTCTGCAGCAGCGGGCGGATGGCCTTGACGTCTTCATCGCGGATGTGGCGACGGTCTTCGCGCAGGTGCAGAGTGATGGCATCGGCCCCGGCTTCCTCGGCTTCCAGCGCCGCGCGGATGGGGTCGGGATAACGCGTGCCGCGGGCATTGCGCAGGGTGGCGACGTGATCGATGTTGATGCCCAGGTCGATGGCCGGGCCGGCAGGCTGCAGGAAACTCATGGTGTCAGGAAGCTTCGTTTGAATGATGTCGGGATGTGATCAAGGCTGCACGTGAAGAACCGTGCAGCCTATGTCGGATTGTAGCGGCTCGGGATCGCACGCGGGGGCAGACGGGATCAAGTGGCGGCATGTTCTGGCCGGCGGCAGGCAGGCCGCCCGCGCCATCACAGCTGCATCAGGTCGATCAGGATCTGGCGCGTGTTGAGCTGCGCACCGCCCAGGTGATGCGACAGCAGGTAGCGCATCAGGAACTTGCTTTGCAACTGCGTGGTGGGGTCGCTGTAGTCCTCGCGCTCCATGTCCAGCAAGGTCTTGCCGGAGACCTTGGGCGCGCGGTCGGAAATGCGCTCCGGACGGGTACCCTGCTCGGGATCGACGACGTAGATACCGTCAGGCTGGACGGTCTTGCCGCTGACCACGCAATGGCTCCAGTTGCCGGCTACCCCGGTCTGCTTCAGGAGGAGGCGTTCGAACTGGCGCAGCACGATGGGGGCATTCTCGCCGTGGGCCAACTTGTTGAGGGTAGCCACGTAATGGTCGAACAGCGCCGGGTGCGCATCTTCGCGCGCCAGCAGCTTGACCAGCAGTTCATTGAGATAGAAGCCGCACAGCAGTGCCGATTTCTCCAGTGGCAGCAGGCCCCCGACCCATTCGGCATCGGTCAGCGTACGCACCTCGGACTTGCCGCTCCACGACAGCGAAAGCGGCTGGAAGGTCTGCAAGGCCCCGCGCAGCTTGGAGTGCGGACGCTTGGCCCCCTTGGCCACCAGCGCCACGCGACCATGGTCGCGCGAGAAGACGTCGATGATGAGACTGGTTTCCTTGTAGGGATAGCTGTGCAGCACGAAGCCCGGCTGCGCCAGCACCTTGTGCTCCTTCTCCGGCACGGCGCGGCTGCGCGCGCGCGGTGCCGCCGGTTTGCGCGCCGGCGCCCTGGCAGGCGCCTGCGGCACTGCCGGATCAACAACCTGGCTGGCCAGCGGGGATTCGTTGAGCATGGTGGTCATGGATATCCGTCCTGAAAGCGTGAAGCCACGTCGTTGAGGCGCGGCGTAATGCCATGATGATGCAGGAATTCAGCGCAGCCTGCAGAGGGCCGCACGCCGGCTCATTCGTAGCCGTAGGCGCGCAGGCCGGCTTCGTTGTCAGCCCAGCCCGATTTGACCTTGACCCAGATCTCCAGATAGACCGGGCCGCCGAAGAGGCGCTCCATGTCCAGCCGCGACTGGGTGGAGATTTCCTTGAGACGCGCGCCCTTCTGGCCGATCACCATGGCCTTGTGGGTGTCGCGCTCGACCAGGATGGCGGCGAAGATGCGGCGCAGGTTGCCTTCCTGTTCGAATTTCTCGATGAGCACCGTGCTGGTATAGGGCAATTCTTCACCGACGAAGCGGAACACCTTCTCGCGCACGATTTCGGAGGCCAGGAATTTCTCGCTGCGGTCGGTGATGTCGTCTTCATCGAACATCGGCGGATTCTGCGGCAGCAGTCTGCGTACCTCTTCCTGCAGGCGGTCCAGCTGGAAACGCTGCTTGGCCGAGACCGGCACCACGGCGGCAAAATCATGGTGCGAAGCCACTTCGCGGGCGAAGGGCATGAGCGTGGTCTTGTCCTTGTTGCGGTCGGCCTTGTTCAACACCAGGATGCAGGGCACGTTGGCCGGCAGGAGATCGAGCACCTGCTTGTCGGCCGGGCCGAAGGTACCGGCTTCGATCACGAACAGGATCACGTCGGCTGCCGTCAGGGTATTGGTGACGGTGCGGTTCAGGGTCTTGTTGAGCGCGTTGCTGTGGCGGGTCTGGAAGCCCGGCGTATCCACATAGACATACTGGGTATTCTCGATGGTCTGGATGCCGGTGATGCGGTGGCGCGTGGTCTGGGCCTTGCGCGAGGTGATGCTGACCTTGGCGCCGACCAGTACGTTCATCAGGGTCGACTTGCCGACGTTGGGACGACCGACGATGGCGATGTAGCCGCAACGGTAATCGTCATCAGGGGTCTGCGCCGACGCGTCGTCGGCCATGGGGGAGTCTGTCATGCTGTTCTGGATTGCGAGGCGGATGAAGCCGCCGAAATGGGTTCTGCTGCGACCGTTTCAGTGCGGTCGCCGGTATTCTTGCCGTCGTTGCGGGCCGTGACCGGCGCGCCCTTCTGCTCCTTGGTTTCCTTCGGCTCCTTCACCGGCTTGGCCGGCTTGCTGCCATTGACCGTCGAGGCCTCGGAACGATTGCCCTTGCCGCTGTCGTGCTCCGGCGCATCCGGCTGAATGGTGGCAATGCCGGCCAGCTTCAACTGGGTGGTGCGGGTACGCGGCTTGCGGCCGGCCGAAGGGGTCTTGGCCAGCGCCAGTTGCACCGCTTCCAGGGCCAGCTTGGCGGCGGCCTGTTCACCAGCACGGCGGCTGCCGCCGGTACCGAAGACCTGAATATCCAGCTTGGGGACCAGGCATTCGATCTCGAATTCCTGGCTGTGGGCGGCGCCGTGCGTGGCGATGACGTTGTACTGCGGCAGCGGAATCTTTTTGCCCTGAAGAAATTCCTGCAACAGGGTCTTGGCATCCTTGCCCAGGGTCTTGGGATCCACGTGTTCCAGTACGGGGACGTAGAGCGAGCGGATCACCGCACGTGCCGCCTCGAAGCCGGAATCGAGGAAGATGGCGCCAAAGAGCGCTTCCAGGGTATCGGCGAGGATGGAGGGACGGCGGAAACCGCCCGACTTCAGCTCGCCCTCGCCCAGGCGCAGGAACTGCGAAAGCTCCAGCCGCTGGGCGATTTCATACAGGGATTGCTGCTTGACCAGATTGGCACGCAGGCGCGAGAGATCGCCTTCGTCGATCTTGTCGTAACGTTCGAAGAGCAGCGAGGCCACCACGCAGTTCAGCACCGAATCGCCGAGGAATTCCAGCCGCTCGTTATGCAAGGCGCTATGGCTACGGTGGGTCAAGGCCTGCTGCAGGAGCGAAGCATCCTTGAAATTGTGGCCTAGCCGTTGTTGCAAGAGTTGAGGATCCATTTTTTCATCCGTCATTCAGTCTGCCGCCCCGATACGCGCAGCGGCGCGTGGATCGGGGATTACCAGCCTGACCAGTCAGCGGGATCGGTTCAAAGCAAAGCTGAAAACTGCTCCGGGTCTGCCTCCACAATGCGAAGTTGCCAGTTGGAAACCGCGAAAACTACGAAAGCTGCTGGACCAGGATGCGGCGCACTTTTAGTGGAAGCTGCCGATCCGCTTGATATCGCCCAGGTTCATCCAGACAAAGAAGGCCTTGCCGACGATGTTCTGGTCCGGTACGAAGCCCCAGTAACGACTGTCGAGGCTGTTGTCCCGGTTGTCTCCCATCATGAAATACTCGCCGGGCGGCACCGTGCAGGCGAAACCTTCGGCGTTGTAGGTGCACAGCTCGTGATGCGGGAAGGCATCGGGATTGGGCACGAAGTTGGGAGCACGCTCATCGGTCAGAATCTTGTGTTCCACGCCGGTCAGGTTTTCCTGCCACTGCTTATAGTACGTCAGATTTTCGTCGTCCAGATAATCCGGCAGCGCTTTATAAGAAATTTGTTCACCATTCACCGTTAAGCGCTTGTTTTCATAGACTATTTTATCACCGGGCACGCCCACCACGCGCTTGATGTAGTCCACCGACGGATCCTTGGGGTACTTGAAGACCATGACATCGCCGCGCTGCGGCTGGCCCACGTCGATGATCTTCTTGTTGATGATGGGCAGGCGGATACCGTAGGTGAATTTGTTCACCAGGATCAGGTCGCCCACCTGCAGGGTCGGCACCATCGAGCTGGACGGGATCTTGAACGGCTCATACAGGAAAGAGCGCAGGCAGAACACCAGCGCGATCACCGGGAAGAAGCTGCCCGAATACTCGATCCAGGCCGGCTGCTTCAGATGATGGGCCTGCAAGTCGGCACGGCTGGCGGCGACGCTGCCATCGCGCTTGATGCCTTGTGCCTCGTCGCGCGCCACGCGGGCGTCGAACTCGGCCAGGGCGGCATCGGCACGGGCGCGGCGCTGCTTGGCAAGGAAGAAGGTGTCTGCGAACCAGATGACGCCGGTCACCAGCATCAGGACGAACAGAATGAGTGCGAAGTTGCCCAACAAAGCCTGCATGTTATTTATCTTCCACTTGTAAGATTGCCAGGAATGCTTCCTGCGGGATTTCGACCGAGCCCACCTGCTTCATGCGCTTCTTGCCGGCCTTCTGCTTTTCGAGCAGCTTGCGCTTGCGCGAGATGTCACCGCCATAGCACTTGGCCAGCACGTTCTTGCGCATGGCCTTGACGTTTTCACGCGAGATGATGGTGGCACCGATGGCGGCCTGGATGGCCACGTCGAACATCTGGCGCGGGATCAGCTCACGCATCTTCGCCGCCACCTGGCGACCGCGGATCTGGGCCGCGGCACGGTGCACGATGATGGCCAGCGCATCGACCTTCTCGCTGTTGATCAGCATGTCGACCTTGACCACGTCTGCCGCGCGGTATTCCTTGAACTCGTAGTCCATGGAAGCGTAGCCGCGCGAGGTGGACTTGAGGCGATCGAAGAAGTCCAGCACGATTTCGGCCATCGGCATTTCGTAGGTCAGCTGCACCTGCTTGCCGTGGTAGCTCATGTTCATCTGGATGCCGCGTTTCTGCGTGCACAGGGTGATGACCGAGCCCACGTATTCCTGCGGCATGTACAGGTTGACGGTGACGATGGGTTCGCGAATCTCTTCGATCTTGGAGACTTCCGGCATCTTCGACGGGTTGTCCACCATCAGCATGGTACCGTCGCGTTGCTGCACTTCATACACCACCGTCGGCGCGGTAGTGATGAGGTCCATGTCGAACTCGCGCTCCAGGCGTTCCTGCACGATTTCCATGTGCAACAGGCCCAGGAAGCCACAGCGGAAACCGAAGCCCAGCGCCTGCGACACTTCCGGTTCATACATCAGCGCAGCGTCGTTGAGTTTGAGCTTTTCCAGCGAGTCGCGCAGGGCGTCGTACTGGTTGGCTTCCACCGGGAACAGACCCGCAAACACCTGCGGCTGCACTTCCTTGAAACCCGGTAGCGGTGCCGCGGCCGGCTTGCCGGCCAGGGTGATGGTGTCGCCCACGCGCGCGGACTTCAGTTCCTTGATGCCGGCGATGACGAAACCGACCTGCCCTGCCGTCAAGGCTTCACGCGATTGCGACTTGGGCGTGAACACGCCAATGCTTTCGGTCAGGTACTGGGTTTCGGTGGCCATCAACAGGATCTTGTCCTTGGGACGCAGGGTGCCATTGACGATGCGCACCAGCATGACCACCCCGACGTAGTTGTCGAACCAGGAATCGATGATCAGCGCCTGCAACGGCGCATCCGGATCGCCCTTGGGCGCCGGCACCTTGGCCACGATGGCTTCCAGCACCTCTTCCACACCCAGGCCGGTCTTGGCCGAGCAGGGGGTGGCGTCGGCCGCATCGATGCCGATGACGTCCTCGATCTCGCTCTTGGCGTTGTCCGGATCAGCGGAGGGCAGGTCGATCTTGTTCAAGACCGGCACCACTTCCACGCCCAGGTCCAGGGCGGTGTAGCAGTTGGCCACGGTCTGCGCTTCCACGCCTTGCGAAGCGTCCACCACCAGCAGTGCGCCTTCGCAGGCCGACAACGAACGCGAGACTTCATAGCTGAAGTCGACGTGACCCGGAGTATCGATCAGATTGAGGTTGTAGATCTGGCCATCCTTGGCCTTGTAGGACAGGGCTGCGGTCTGGGCCTTGATGGTGATCCCGCGCTCGCGCTCGATATCCATCGAATCCAGCACCTGGGCTTCCATCTCGCGGTTGGACAAGCCCCCGCACAACTGGATGATGCGGTCGGCGAGCGTGGACTTGCCGTGATCGATGTGGGCGATGATCGAGAAATTACGGATATTGTTCATTAACAGACTGGAAACGATGAAAAAAGGCGCTCTGTAGCGGGCTTTGCCCAGCCGAGCGCCTTTGCAACAGCTTATTCGACCCGGCATTTTACCGGAATTCACAGGGACAAGCCCGACTTTCCGGTGGCGGGCCGCGCGTCCTGAGACCGGAACTTATTTCATTTCGACAACAAATGCCTGAAGCCGGGCCAGATCGAGATGGTAATGACACAACTCCACCCACTGGCCATCGCCACCCTGCCCCATCAGCACCGGCACCAGTTCGTCATAGCGGGCGACCAGCACCTCGTCGGCATCGACATCGATCATCTCGATACTGGCGGGCGTCGCTCCCAGGGCCTGGCGCAGGGCATCGCGCAGGTCTTCGCACAGATGGCAGTAGCTGCGCGAATAGATGATGAAGTGCAAGGGATGAGGGGTGGTCATAGGCTCATATGAAAGTTTTTTCCTTGGCACGGCGGATCACCAAGGAAAAAGGCTGCGGTCCCGAGGAACCGCAGCCTTCATGCTGAAGTTTCTGGCAATTTTTCGGGAAGACTTCCCGCCTCAGTTGCCGCCGTTCGGACGCAGCGGCACGAACTGCGAGGCGTCGCCACGGCGCACCAGCACGGCCGCGCGCTTCTTGGCATCGAGCTTGGCCACCAGCTGGGTGAACTGCTTGCTGTCGTTGATATCGACTTCGTTGAGACGCTGGATCACGTCGCCCGGACGGATGCCGGCTGCGGCAGCTGCACCGCTGACGGCTTCCACCAGCACGCCATTATCGACCTTCAGGTCCTTCTTCTGCGCGTCGCTCAGATCGCTCACCACCAGGCCCAGGGCATTGGGGGCATTGTCGGGCTTGGCCTTCTTTTCCTCGGCCTGCTTGGGCTTGTCGGCTTCCAGCTCGACCACGGTCACGGTGACATCGCGGGCACTGCCCTTGCGCCAGATATTGACGGTCGCCTTGGCACCCGGCTTGGTGGAGCCGACCATGCGCGGCAGGTCGCTGGGACGCTCGATGGTCGCACCGTTGTACTTCAGGATGATGTCACCCGCTTCCAGACCGGCCTTCTCTGCCGGGCCACCGGCTTCCACCCGCTGCACCAGGGCGCCCTGGGCGCGCGCCAGGCCCAGCGATTCGGCCACATCCTTGGTCACTTCGCCGATCTGCACGCCGATACGGCCACGTGTCACGCGCCCGCTGGTCTTCAACTGGTCGGCCACGCGCAACGCTTCATCGATGGGCACCGCAAAGGAGATGCCCATGAAACCACCGGAACGGCTGTAGATCTGCGAATTGATGCCGATCACTTCGCCCTTCAGGTTGATCAGCGGACCACCCGAGTTGCCGGGATTGACCGCCACGTCGGTCTGGATCAGCGGCAGGTAGTCGCCGGTATCGCGCGCCTTGGCCGAGACGATGCCGGCCGTGACGGTGTTTTCCAGGCCGAAGGGCGAGCCGATGGCCAGCACCCATTCACCCACGCGGATCTTGTCGGAGTCCCCCATGTTCAGGCGCGGCAGATTGCTGCCATCGATCTTGAGCACGGCGACATCGGTACGCGCATCCGAGCCGACGATCCTGGCCTTGAATTCACGTTTGTCGGTCAGGGTCACATAGACCTCGCTGGCACCATCGACCACGTGCGCATTGGTCATGATGAAACCGTCGGCCGAGATGATGAAGCCGGAACCCACGCCACGCGGCACTTCTTCCTGCTGGCCCTGACCGCCCTGCTTGCCGTTGCCGCGCGGGGTGCCCGGCTGCTGCTGGCGCGGAATGGGGATGCCGAAGAAGCGGCGGAAGAATTCCTGCATTTCCGGATCATCCATGCCACCCTGCCCCTGCGCATTCTGGCGCACGCGCTCGGTGGTACGGATGTTCACCACGGCCGGGCCGGTGCGCTCGACGATGTCGGCGAAATCAGGCAGCGCCGCCACCGCAGGCGAGGCCACCGGGGGCGCCGCCTGCACGGCCGGGGCAGCAGCAAGGACGGAAGCGGCCAGCATGGTGCTGACCAGGGTGTTCTTCATGGAAATCATTGCAACGGTCTCTTTTATTTGGATTTCAGTTCAATGGAATTGGCCACCTGACTGATCGCAGCGGCGGGGACTTCTCCCACGACGGTCAGCCAGTAATCGCCCTGGCGACGCCCCAGGATATTCATGGCGCCCTGCTGCATCGTACCCTCTTCGCGGCCCTGACTGCCCGGCTCGATGAAGACCGAAATGGCGGCCAGCCCGTCAGAAAACACGATCTGCAAGACCTCGCGCTCGGACGGACGATTCTGGGCCGGTGCCGCACCAGGCTCACCGCTATCGGAAATCATGCGCCGTACCTGCTGGATCTTGCGAAAGCCGGGCGGCGGCGCGACCTGCCAGGCCGACAAATCGGCCGGGACCATGGCCTCTTTCTCGATGCGCCAGCCGCGCGTGTCCTTGTAAGTGGGGTTGACCCGGGCGCGATCAATGGCCCCGATGTCGATCTGGGTGAAGGCAATCTGTTCGATCACCTCGCCCCGGCCATCCAGCGTCTGCGCGCGCAACAGCAGGCCGGTG
The DNA here is from genome assembly GCF_057809315.1 of Herbaspirillum sp. FG34. Taxonomy (NCBI): domain Bacteria; kingdom Pseudomonadati; phylum Pseudomonadota; class Betaproteobacteria; order Burkholderiales; family Oxalobacteraceae; genus Herbaspirillum; species Herbaspirillum sp. FG34. The sequence continues at coordinate 13,689 of NZ_JBMDJS010000028.1, forward strand.
GCCTGGTCGGCGCAGAATCGATAACCGTAGCGCAGCTTGTCGCGCGGGGCCAGCACGATGGCCCGGCAACTGCGACCTGCCACGCGCTCGTCGCCATCGGAGGCAAGCCGGTAGAAGCGCGCCAACTCTTCCGGGCGGGCATCGATGATGGCCGGGAAGGTGTCGCGCGTGACCCGCCGCTCCCTGCGCACGATGCGCTGGTCGGGATCGTAACTGGCCACCTGCTCGTTGTCGCGCACGAATTCGCGCGGCTTGCCGTCGAGCAATTCGAGTTTTTCCAGCTCACTCTTGCCGACCACCACGTGAGTGACCCGCGAACTGCGCATCTGCGCGGCCTGCTGGTAGACGAAACTGCCGGAATAATTGAGTCGCCGGGCGGCAGACTGCATTTTTTGCAGTTGCGCCAGCAATTCGGAAGAAGTGGAGGCTTCGCTGACCACAGTTGCTGAAACGCCATCCGCCGCTTCAGCGGATGGCGCCAAGGAGAACCCCAACAACGTGGTCAGCAAGCACAGTACGCCGTACAGACGCCCCGTCAGAGACATCTTACTTGTCTGCGTCCGAGGAGAAGGCTGCGGAACGGGCGTATTGCGCCGAACTGTAGGAAGGCGAGAAACGCTGATGGGCAAACAGGTAGTCGTCGATGCGCGGATCGCGCTTGACTTCCCCCTGCTGCGCCAGCGAGCTCAGCTGGTTCACGTTCTGCGGATTGCCATTGGTCTCGGCGACGGTGGCAATGGCCGAGGGCACGTTGACCGGCACCGAAGCCACCTGCGCCACCGGAGCGGCCATCTTGGCATCGGCCGTCACCACCGCCTGCTGCGGCATGGCCACGAACACCGCTGCCACGGCCGCTGCCGCCGCGGCAGCACTGGGCATGAGCAAACGCACCAGGCGACCGGGACGGCTCGCACGGTGGTCACCATTGGCGGCAACCCTGGCCGTGACCACCGGCTGGACGGCTGGCGCAGCCACGGACGGCTGGGCGGCTGCAGCCTGAGGCGCGACGATGGTCGGCTCCGCATCGAGCAAGGCGCTCATCCTGGCCGAGAAGCCGGCACTCAGGGAGACATCCATCTCCTCCGAACGCAGCACCTCGCCGATGCGATGGTAATCCTCCCAAGCGTCCTGGGCGTCCTTGGAAGAACGCAGGGCCGCGAAGGCAAGGGTCATTTCTTCAGAGCCCAGCTCACCATCGGCGAGGGCTGAGATCTGTTCTTTGGTCGTTACTTTGGTATCCATGTGCAGTCACCCGGCAAATATCTTAGTTCCATACCCGCTTTATTATTTTCTTTTTAACAACAGGCTTGTGGCCTCATCACCAGCGCTTGTCCGCCGCCGTATCCAGCAGTGGACGCAACTTCTCGGCAATTGCTTCCCGCGCGCGGAAAATACGGCTGCGCACGGTGCCGATCGGACAATTCATCGCATCTGCAATCTCGTCGTAGCTCAACCCCTCGATCTCGCGCAACGTGATGGCAGTACGTAATTCTTCCGGCAATGCCTCCATTGCCACATTGACCGTCTGAGCAATCTGCTTGGTGGCCAACATCGACTCTGGAGTGTTGATGTCCCTCAGATGGTCTGCATCGTCAAAAGTTTCAGCTTCTTCTGCATCTGCTTCTGTCGAAGTTGGCGCCCTGCGCCCCATGGTGACCAAATAGTTCTTTGCAGTGTTGATACCGATACGGTAAAGCCAGGTATAGAAGGCAGAATCCCCACGGAATTGCGGCAGCGCACGATAGGCCTTGATGAAGGCTTCCTGCACCACGTCTTCGGCTTCGGCCTGGTCACGCACCAGGCGCGACACCAGGCGCATCAGCTTGCGTTGATACTTGACTACCAATAGCTCGAACGCCTTCTTGTCGCCACGCTGGACGCGCTCAACAAGCTGTTGGTCAATTTCGCGTTCTGTCGTCAAACCGGGTTCCTTGTTTTTTATGGCCGTGTTGTTTTATCGTCATTGCCTCGTGCAGATGCTTCCAGCTCGGCAATTTTCAAGCCCGTCAGCCTTATTTTTCCAGCAGCCTTGCCTTGGCGGTATTGTGACTGATCAGCCAACGACATGCCACGGAAAGTGCACGGAATGTATCTTCGGAGACCGAATCCGTCAGGATGGGGATGGTGCGCGTCCTGCCGTTTTCCAGGCGCAGGCGCAGAAACAGCATTCCTGGCCAGATGGTACTGCCGGCCAGCAGCTGGGCCAGGCCGGCTTTCATGACTTGCGGCTTGGCGCGCGCCGAGGGAAGCAGGTGCTCCACCACACGGATCTGCCCGGTGCCGGAGATATGCAGCCAGATGACCTTGCGGTCCCGCAACACCAGCACCAGCGCGAGGGCGGCGGCCAGCACGCAGGCCACGGCCAGGGCGATGCGCAACACCCAGGAGAGCGAACCCGGCATCCCGAAGGCCAGCGCGACACCAGTGAGCGCCACGCACAGACAGGCGAGGACAGTGACCAACAAAAGCAGGCGGGAAGGTTTGATATCGGCGGAAACTGCGATCGACATGAGATACCCGGAGCAAGGAGCGCCATCCATACTATGAGCGCCGTTAAAACGACAAACCCGGCTTCCGAAGAAGCCGGGTCTTGCATTTTACATCTTGCCGATGACCAGGGTACCGTTGGTGCCGCCGAACCCGAAGGAGTTCTTGACGGCAATATCGATCTTCATGTCCCGCGCCTGGTTGGCGCAGTAATCCAGATCGCACTCCGGATCCTGGTTGAAGATGTTCATCGTCGGCGGCGACACCTGATTGTGCACTGCCAGCACGGTCAACACCGTTTCCAGGCCACCGGCACCACCCAGCAGGTGACCGGTCATGGATTTGGTCGAATTGACAACCATCTTGTAGGCATGGTCGCCGAATGCGGCCTTGATCGCGTCGGATTCGTTCTTGTCGCCCAGCGGGGTCGACGTACCGTGCGCGTTCAGGTACTGCACTTCATCCGGATTGACGCCGGCGTCGCGCAGTGCATTGAGCACGCAGCGGCGCGGACCATCCAGGTTGGGCGCAGTCATGTGGTAAGCATCGCCGCTCATGCCGAAGCCGAGCAGTTCTGCATAGATCTTGGCGCCACGGGCCTTGGCGTGTTCGTACTCTTCGAGCACCATCACGCCGGCACCCTCGCCCAGCACGAAGCCGTCGCGATCCTTGTCCCAGGGGCGGGACGCGGTCGCAGGATCATCGTTGCGGGTCGACAGTGCGCGCGCCGAAGCAAAACCACCGATGCCCAGCGGCGAAACGCTGGATTCGGCGCCGCCGGCCACCATTACGTCCGCATCACCGTACATGATCATGCGTGCGGCAGAGCCGATGCAATGCAGGCCGGTGGTGCAGGCGGTGACGATGGCCAGGTTGGGACCCTTCAGACCGAACTTGATGGACAAGTTGCCCGAGATCATGTTGATGATCGAGGCCGGAATGAAGAAGGGACTGATGCGGCGCGGACCACGGTTGGTCAGTTCGGCGTGGGTTTCTTCGATCAGCGGCAAGCCGCCAATGCCCGAACCGATCATGACGCCAATGCGCTCGGCATTCTCATCGGTCACCGTCAATCCACTGTCCTGCATGGCCTGGATACCGGCGGCCATGCCATAGTGAATGAAGGTATCCATATGACGCGCTTCCTTGGCGGGGATGTAATCCTCGATATTGAAGCCCTTGACTTCACCGGCGAAGTGCGTGGTGAAGGGGGTTGCGTCGAACTTGGTGACGGTAGCGATGCCGGACTTGCCTTCCTTGATGGCACTCCACGTATCGGCGACGTTGTTGCCGACAGGCGAGATACATCCCAGGCCGGTAATGACTACACGACGTTCACGAGTACGGCTCAAGCAATTCTCCTGAAACTTTGACCAAAACCCTTATCAGGCCTTGACTTGCGACTTTGCGTAGTCGATCGCCTGTTGCACGGTGGTGATCTTTTCAGCTTGTTCGTCGGGGATTTCCATTTCGAACTCATCTTCCAGTGCCATGACCAGCTCGACGGTGTCCAGCGAGTCGGCGCCCAGGTCGTCCACGAACGACGATTCGTTCTTGATGTCGGCTTCGGCGACGCCCAGTTGCTCAGCGACGATCTTCTTCACGCGTTGTTCGATATCGGACATAGTGTTCCTCCAGAGGGATGATAGGTTACAAAAGTGCGCGCATTTTAGCAGGTTTGCGCGCGGAAAATTTACTTTTAACTATTCCTGGCAAGATTGTGCCAAGTCCAGCTTAACTGCAAACAAAAGTCGTCAAAAGGACTTGAATCAAGCCCTCAAGACTTACTTAACCCATGTACATGCCGCCATTGACATTGAGCGTCGTACCGGTGATGTAGGCCGCTTGCGGGGAGGCCAGGAAGGCCACCGCATAGGCGATTTCCTCTGCGGCGCCCAGGCGCCCCAGCGGGATCTGCTGCAGGATGGCGGCGGACTGCTGTTCGTTCAGCGCCTTGGTCATGTCGGTATCGATGAAACCGGGCGCGACGCAGTTCACGGTGATGTTGCGGCTGCCGATCTCGCGCGCCAGCGCGCGGCTCATGCCAGCCACGCCGGCCTTGGCGGCAGCATAGTTCATCTGGCCGGGGTTGCCGGCCTCGCCCACCACGGAAGTGATGTTGATGATGCGGCCGGTACGGGCCTTCATCATGCCGCGCAGCACGGCGCGCGACAGTCGGCCGACGGCGGTCAGGTTGGTGGCGATGACGCTGTCCCACTCCTCGTCCTTCATGCGCATGGCCAGTTGGTCCTGGGTGATGCCGGCATTGTTGACCAGGATGGAGAGTGCGCCAAATTCCTTCTGCACCTGCTCCACCAGGGCCACGCTGGCTTCTGCGTCGTTGACGTTCAAGACCGCTCCGCGACCGGCTTCCGGTCCCAATGCTGCCAGGTACTCGCTGATGGCGGCCGCACCCGATTCCGAGGTTGCCGTACCGACCACCTTGGCGCCCTGCTTTGCCAGCTCGGTAGCGATGGCTCGGCCAATACCGCGCGACGCGCCGGTCACCAGGGCAACCTGGCCTTGCAGATTCTGTGCACTCATTTCAGCAACTCCAATACTTTGTTCAGGGATTCCTGGTCGACGATGGCCTCACCCACCAGCTCGCCATTGATGCGCTTGGTCAGGCCGGTCAACACCTTGCCCGGACCGCATTCGATCAGGTGGGTGACGCCGTCGGCACCCATCTTCTGCACCGTCTCGACCCAGCGCACGGGCGCGGCCGCCTGGCGCACCAGGGCATCCTTGATGGCAGCCGGATCATTGACCACGGCCACGTCGACGTTGTTGATCAGCGGGATCTGCGGGGCGGAAAACGCCACATTGGCCAGATACGCTTGCAGGCGATCCGAAGCGGGCTTCAAGAGCGAGGAGTGGAACGGCGCCGACACCGGCAGCGGCAATGCGCGCTTGGCACCCTTGGCCTTGGCGATGTCGCAGGCACGGCCGACAGCAGCCTTGTGGCCGGCGATCACGACTTGTGCGGGGGCGTTGAAATTGACGGCTTCGACCACATCACCTTGCGCCGCTTCGGCGCAGGCCGCACGCACATCCTCATCGGACAGGCCGAGAATGGCCGCCATGCCGCCCTGCCCGACCGGCACGGCTTCCTGCATGGCTTGCGCACGGAAGCGCACCAGCGGCACCGCATCCTTGAAGGCGATCACGCCAGCGGCGACCAGCGCCGAGTATTCGCCCAGGCTGTGGCCGGCGACCAGTGCCGGCGCCTTGCCGCCTGCGGCCAGCCAGGCGCGATAGAAAGCCACGGCAGCCGTCAGCATGACGGGCTGGGTGTTGGTGGTCAGGTCCAGGTCTTCCTTGGGACCTTCAGCGATGAGCTTGCCCAGGTCGAATTGCAGTGCGTCGGAAGCTTCAGCGACGGTCTGGCGAACGACTTCATTGTCGGCGAAACCATTGAGCATCCCGATGGCCTGCGAACCCTGGCCCGGGAAAACGAAAGCAAATGTTGTCATGCTTGGATGTAGGTAAATTGGATGAAAATGCAGGAAATCGATGAAGCCAGTGAACGAAAGGACTACATCAGCAGCCCCTCCCTGCCCGCTTTACATGCGCACCAGCACGGCGCCCCAGGTGAAGCCGCCGCCGACGCCTTCCATCATGACGGTGTGGCCCGGCTGGATGCGACCATCGCGCACCGCCTGGTCCAGCGCCAAGGGAATCGAGGCCGCCGAGGTATTGCCGTGCTCGGCCACGGTGACCACCATCTTTTCCAGCGGCAGGCCCATCTTCTTGGCCGTGCCCTGCATGATGCGGATATTGGCCTGGTGCGGCACCAGCCAGTCGACCTCGGTGGATTGCATCCGGGCCGCTTCCAGCGCTTCGCGCGCCACCTTGTCCAGCAGCGAAACGGCCAGCTTGAAGACCGCCGGGCCGTCCATGTACAGGTAGGCGCTGCCAGCGACGGTGCCATTGTTGACACTGCCCGGCACGCACAGGATGTGGCCATGGCTGCCATCGGCGTGCAGCTTGGTCGCCAGCACGCCTGGCTCCTGCGAGGCGCTCATGACGATGGCGCCGGCGCCGTCGCCGAAGAGCACACAGGTAGTGCGATCCTTGAAATCCAGAATGCGCGAGAACACTTCGGCGCCTATGACCAGGACGTTCTTGTGCGCACCCGATTTGATGAAGCTGTCTGCCACCGACATGGCGTAGACGAAACCGCTGCAGACGGCCTGCACATCCATGGCCGGCGCGCCATTGGTGATGCCCAGCTTGCGCTGGACCACACAGGCGGTGCTCGGGAAGCCACCCAGGTGATCCGGGGTGGAGGTGGCCATGATGATCAGGTCGATGTCATTGGGCTGCATGCCGGCCGCCTCCAGGGCGCGCTGCGCCGCCTGCAGGGCGAGGTCGCTGGAGAGCTGGTCCGGTTCGGCATAGTGGCGCGCGGAAATGCCGCTGCGCGTGACGATCCATTCGTCCGAGGTCTCGATGCCCTGCTCGGCCAGCTGCGCGGCCAGCTCATGGTTGGTCACGCGCTTGGCCGGCAGGTAGCTGCCGGTGCCGACGATTTTGCTGTAAGTGGTCATGCCGTCTTCTTGCTCTGTTAGTTCGGTTGATCCAGGGAGACCGGTGCCGGCTCGAAAGCCTTGGCAGCGGCCTCGGCCGTGCGCCCCTGCTCCTGGGGCATCAGCTCCGCCATGCTGGCGGCAATACGGGCGAGCACATCATACTTGGCCGCGTCATAGGCGCGGCGGATGGCCCATTCGAAAGCATAGACATCGGCCCCGCCGTGGCTCTTGAAGACCAGGCCCTTCAGGCCCAGCAAACTGGCGCCATTGTAGCGGGAAGGGTTGAGGCGGCGCGACAGTGCCTTGATGGCGCCATAGGCAATCAGGGCGCCGAGCTTGTTGATCAAGCCCTTCTTGAATTCGCTGGTGAGCACCTGCTTGACGAAGCGCCCCAGCCCTTCGGAGGCTTTCAGGGTCACGTTGCCCACGAAACCATCGCACACCACCAGGTCGGTCGTGCCTTCGAAGATGTCATTGCCTTCCACGTTGCCGTAGAAGTTGAGAATACCCTTCTCATGATCGGCGCGCAGCAGGCCGGCGGTCGCCTTGACCAGCTCGTTGCCCTTCATGTCTTCCTCACCCACGTTCAGCAGGCCCACGGTCGGCTTGGCCTTGCCTTCCATGACCGCCACCAGGGCCGAGCCCATGAGTGCAAATTGATGTAAATGCTGTGGCTCGCAGTCGACGTTGGCGCCGAGGTCGAGCATATAGGTGGGGCCATCCTTCTGGTTGGGCAGGATGGTGCAGATGGCCGGACGGTCCACGCCCGGCAGGGTTTTCAATACGTAGCGCGAGACCGCCATGAGGGCGCCGGTGTTACCGGCCGAGACGGCGGCGTGGGCCTGCCCTTCCTTGACCAGGGTCACGGCCACGCGCAGGGAAGAATCCTTCTTGCGGCGCAGGGCGACCTCGATCGGGTCGTCCATGGTCACCACTTCGGTGGCGTTGTGAATGCGGATGCGGGTTTCGCCGGCCAGCTTGTATTTCTTCAGCAGCGGCTGCAGCACGGCTTCCTGGCCGACCAGGATCAGCTCTGCATCAGGTTGGCGCTTGAGGAAGGAGGCAGCGGCCGGGAGCGTGACTGACGGGCCATGATCGCCACCCATGCAGTCGATTGAAATTTTGATGGTCATCGATTTGATTCTGAGCCTTGCCAGCCCACATTATGAGGCAGATTGGAGAGCCTTCAAAATCGCACACTAGGTCAGCGCGCCAGATGAAGCTTCACGCAAGCAGGCAGGCGGGTCCGCTGACAGATGCCGCGGACATAAAAAAGCGGCGCAAAATGAACCTCCTGAAACAGAAGCTCATTGCGCCGCTTTTCTCCAAAAACAGCAAGCTCAATGAATGAGATTACTCGTCGTTCTTGGTCTTCAACACCTTGCGACCACGGTAGAAACCGTTGGGGCTGATGTGGTGACGCAGGTGGGTTTCACCAGTCGTCGGCTCCACAGCCAGCGGGGGTGCAGTCAGAAAGTCGTGTGCACGGTGCATACCGCGCTTGGACGGGGTCTTTTTGTTCTGTTGAACGGCCATGATTACTCCTAAACCTTACTTAAGATTGAAAATTTTAACACATAGGATTCCCGTTTTAGGTAAACCCGCTGTGCCGCTGCCCGGCCTTTGCCAGACATTCCCCAACAATACTTGTTACTGCTTTAACTTCTTCAGTACCTCAAACGGGGAAGCCCGTTCAGCACCTTTGGCCTCGGCCGCCACGCTACCATCCGGACAGACGTCATGCTTGGGCGCCACCGGCAAGGCCAGCAACGCTTCGTCTTCGATCAGGTAGTTCACGTCGAAGGCGGCTGATCCGACGATGACATCGATCTCGTCATCGTCCAGCAGTTCTTCGATGGTGTCGGCTTGCGCCTCATCTTTTGCCAATACCAGCAGCGACTTCGAATCAATCTCGAAATTCAATGCCGTCAGGCAACGCTGACAGATCAGATTAACTGCACCCGACACTGCCAGACTGAGTTGAGCATGCCCCAGCTTGTCGATATCGCCGGACAGAGCCCAGTGAATCGTGCCGGAACGGTCAACCGTCTCTTGCGCCAGACGACCTAATTCAGCAACCGGAATCTCACCCTGCGCCTGCTGTTTCAGCCTGCAGAATTCGAACGCGTCGATAACAAATGCATTCATAGCCAAAGCAGAATCCGGAAAACCTGCGATGATAACAGAAAATTTCCTTACCAGTCAAAGCCTTAGCGCGCCACCTGCGTTTGACGCGCAAAAAAATTCGCCTCGGGAGGCAATAAAGCCGCTTGGGCGAGGTTTTTCGGCCAAAATCCGGGTTTTACTTGCCAACAACATCACACTCACCGCTGCCGATATGTCGCAAAATCACACCAACCTCTCGCCATTACGGCTCATCCTCGGCTCCAGTTCGGTCTATCGCAAAGAACTGCTGAGCCGCCTCGGCCTGCCCTTCGAGAGCATGGCACCGGACATCGACGAAACCCCGCAACCTGGCGAAACACCCGAAGCCACCGCCCTGCGCCTGGCACGCGACAAGGCCGCCGCCATTGCTGCGCGCGTCGGCCCGGCCCTGGTGATCGGCTCGGACCAGGTCGCCACGCTGGACGGCCTGCAAATCGGCAAGCCCGGCAACCACGCCAATGCCTTAAAACAATTACAACTGATGCGCGGGCGCGAAGTCATTTTTCACACGGCGCTGTGCCTGTGGGATAGCCGCCAGCGTGATGCTGCTGCGGCGGCGCAAGTAGTTAATGTGCAGACGCTAGTACGCTTCCGCGATCTGGATGACACCGAGCTGGATGCCTATCTGAAGATCGAGCAACCCTACGACTGTGCCGGCAGTGCCAAGAACGAAGGCCTGGGCATTGCCATTCTGGAGAGCATCCGCAGCGACGATCCCACCGCCCTCACCGGGCTGCCCTTGATCACCCTGACCAGCATGCTGCGACGAGCCGGCGTGAGCTTCTTCGCCGCCGCTGACGCGGCTCAGTAATTGCAGCTCAGTAATTGCGGCGCGGGTAACCTTCGGCCAGGATGCGCTGCCAGACCACTTCGCGCTGCTCCTTGTCCATGAACACCCATTGCGCCACCTCATCGACGGTACGGCCGCAGCCGCGGCAGACATCGTCGAAGGTGGTGGAGCACACGGCCACGCAAGGCGTGTCGGGGCGCTCGGGCGCGGATGAGACGGCGGACGGCGAAAGAGAGCTGGAAGACATTGAGCGAATCTGAATAGGGAAGATGAAGCATGGGACAAGCGAATTGCCCGGCATCCGGAAAAAACCTTCACTTGCAAAGGCTGCGAGTCCCCCATCTTACCAAGAACCGGTGACGCCCCCCTGCTGATCGAAGGGATAGGCAAAGCCGCCCCCCCCCTTGAGCTCCACGCTCGAATCAACAGACAAAAAAAAGCCCGCGACCATGAGGTGCGGGCTTGAATCCAATTTCTTAAGGAGGAGATTGGAGGAGACAGGTGCAACTATAGCGATGCACCCCGACGGAGTCTGCTTTATTGTGGCAATAGCAGATATTCACGCCCCTCATATCTCACCTCCGAACTGTGCCACAACGGCACCACCCCGGCGCCCCTTCGCCCCTTCACGCTGCGAACCAGACACCTTGCGCAGCAGAGGTCACCGGCCTGGGCGGATTACCGCCCTTGCGGTCACAGGCTTGCAGCAACAGCAGAGCGGATACCAGCAAAATCAGCGCATTCGTTCTCATCACAGCCTCCCGGAATGAATTCTCTTGCACAGAATGCCACCTTCCGCCTGCCCTGCCCGCCTGTCAAGCCGATCAGGCGGCGCTGCGCAGGCTGCCCAGTACGCCAGATGACGGTACGGCACGCGCGGCATCCAGGTTTTTCTCGTAGAGCGCGGCGATCATGTCCGACTGGGTCAGCATGCCAGCCAGCTTGCCGTCGGCCTGCACGACCGGAATCTGATGCAGCCCATCGGCCATGCGCGGCACCAGCTCCAGCAAGGGCGTATCGACCCGGGCGGTGATGACCGGGCGACTCATGATCTGCCCCACGACTTCGGGCTTGTCCGAATGGGAGAACGGCACCCGGTGCAACAAGCGGCGCAATTGCGCCGCCAGCCCGGTGTGCACTTCCACACCGACATGGTCGAGGAAGTCGGTACGACTGACGATGCCGATCACATGCCGGCCGCGATCGAGTACGGGCAAGGCGCGCAGTCGGTGCTGCTGCAACAGGCGCCAGGCCTCGTCCAGACCGGTGGCAAACTCCACCGCCACCACGTCGCGCGACATCACGGCCGCACACAGGGTCTGACCGAAGCGGCGGTGATAGGCCCGCATCTCGGTTTGCAGGAAGATCTCTTCCAGGTCGTCGCGGCCGATGTCGAGCACCTGATTGAAATTCTTCAATACCTCGTCCAGATCGTCAGGCGAGAACCCCAGCCGTGTCATCGGCAATTCATCCCGCGTCTGGTGCGGATGGGGCGCAGCGCTGTGCTGGGCATGCGGATAGCGGCGCCCGCTGGCATTGTTGTAGAACAGGGCCGCAGCCAGCAGCAGCGCCGAATTGAGCAGCACCGGCGAAAGCACGAAGGCATAGCCCATGTCATGCACTACCGGCCCGCCCAGCACCGCGGTCAGGGCGACCGCCCCGCTGGGCGGGTGGATGCAGCGCAGCACGAACATGCCGCCGATGGCCAAGGCAATGGCCAGCGCCGCCGCCAAGGCCGGTTCCTGCACCAGCTTCGCGCAGGTCACGCCGATGAGCGCCGCCCACAGGTTGCCGCCCATGATCGACCAGGGCTGCGCCAGAGGACTGGAGGGGACCGCAAAGAGCAGCACCGCCGACGCCCCCATCGGCGCGATCAGCCAGATGGTGTGTGCTTCGTGCGGCAGCAGCGCATAGCTGATCAGGCCGACCAGCAGAATGCCGAACAGACTGCCGGCACACGCACGCATGCGCTCGAAGCGATCGACGTTGGACTTGGCAGGAATAAAACTTTTCAACCACAGCAAGATAGAATCGGGCATATCCGTTCCGTGACGACGGTTCTCAACACGGCGCGTGGCGTGACAGCGCCCGCACCAACACCGCAATTACATCACAAGATGATATATATGTCCTGCTTACCGCTCTCCGTCCCCCCTCACTGCCCAGGCTTGTTCCGATGAGCGCCGCGCCCCGCCTGCAAAAGGATGATTTCGAGGCCCTGTCGGAATTTCGCTACCAATTGCGCCGTTTCCTGCGCTTTTCGGAAGATGCCGCCCAAAGCGAAGGGCTCACGCCGCTGCAATACCTGTTGCTGCTGCACATCAAGGGTTATCCCGGTCGCGACTGGGCCAGCATCAGCGAACTGGCCGAGCGCCTGCAGGCCCAGCATCATGGCGTGGTGGCGCTGGTAACGCGCTGCGTGAAAGCCGGACTGGTCACGCGCACCCCGGACGACCGCGACAAGCGCCTGGTCCAGGTGCGCCTGACCGCGCTGGGCGAGCAATACCTGCATCGCCTGGCGCAGTTGCACCGCGATGAATTGCAGTCGCTGTCAGGCGTGTTCCAGGTCTCGTACATCTCGGCCTTCAACGACCGCGACTGACCCGGTGGCCGAGTCGGCGCAAGCGGGCTTGTGGATGTCCGCAGCCCGATCGGGGCAAGCTGCTGTTATGCTGGCGACAATTTCTCATCTCGCGCTCCAATGATCCGCAAAACTGCCCCCGCCGCCGCGCCCGTTCGCGCCATCACCAAGGAAGACGTGGCGCGCGCCGCCGGGGTGTCGCACATCACGGTTTCGCGGGTCATCAATACGCCTGAAAAGGTCTCCCCCGCTACGCGCGAACGGGTCGAAGCCTTCATCAGCAGCATGGGCTACATTCCCAACATGCTGGCCGGCGGGCTGGCCTCGCGCCGCACGCGCATCGTGGCGGCCATCGTGCCGACCATCAGCCATTCGATCTTTGCCGAGACCGTGCGCGGCCTGTCCGAGCAACTGAGCCTGCAGGGCTACCAGTTGCTGCTGGGACAGACCAATTATTCGGAAGAAGCGGAAACCGGCCTGGTGGAAGCCTTCATCGGCCGCCGCGTCGATGGCCTGGTGCTGACCGGCGTGCAGCATTCGCTGCGCACGCGCCAGCGCCTCAAGGCGGCCGGCATTCCGGTGGTGGAAACCTGGGACTGGAGCACGCAGCCCATCGACATGCTGGTGGGCTTTGACAACCACGCCGCCGGGCAGGCCATGGGCGAGTATCTGGTCCGCAAGGGCTATCGCCGCATGGCCTTCGTGGGCGGCGACGACCCCCGCGGCCTGGCGCGTTTTGCCGGCATGCGTGCTGCCCTGCTGGCGCAGGGCACGCCCGAGCCGGTGCACCTGGTGGTGCCGATGGGCAGCTTCCTGCAGGCCGGGCGCGAAACCCTCGGTCGCCTCCTGGCCTTGCAACCTGACATCGAGGCCGCTTTCTTCAGCAACGACGTCATGGCCGCCGGCGCCGCGCTGGAATGCGCGCGACGCGGCATCGCGGTACCGCAGCGCATGGCGCTGGCCGGTTTTGCCAATCTGGAGATCGCAACCGAAGTCCTGCCCGCGCTCACCACGGTGCAGATCAGTGCGCACCAGATTGGCCTGACGGCGGCCGAGATGCTGCTCACCCGCTTCGACGGCCAGCCAGTCCCGCAGCCCGTCTGCGACCTCGGCTATTGCATCCTGGAACGCGACAGCGCCTGAGGCTCAGGGCTCTTCCAGCTCTTCGCCCGCCAGTTCGACCCGATTGCGCCCCAGACGCTTGGCCCGATAGAGGGCGATATCGGCACGCTTGGTCAGTCGGTCCAGCGCCTCGCCAGCGGTCAGGGCCGCCACACCGAAACTGGCCGTGACCGTGATCCGCCGCTCCTGCTCGACCTCGAACACGCGCGCCTGCAGCGCCGCGCGCAGCTTCTCGGCCACGGCGGCGGCCTGCACCAGGTCGGATTCGGGCAGCAGGATGATGAATTCCTCGCCGCCGTAGCGCGCCAGCACATCGACCTTGCGCAGCGACTGCGCCACGCACTGGCTCACCCCGATCAGGATGGCATCGCCGGCCTGGTGGCCGTAGGTATCGTTGATACGCTTGAAGTGGTCGATATCGAACAGCACCACCGACACCGCCCGTCCGTAACGCCGCGCCACACCCAACTGCTGGTCGGCATGGGTATAGAAGGCGCGCCGGTTCAGCACACCAGTCAGGAAATCGGTGTTGGAAGAAGCCTGCAATTGCGTGATCAGAGCCTCACGCTCCCTGGCCAGGCTGTTGCGCTCACCCATGCGCTGCTTGAGCACGTGCAAGGCGCGCATCATGGCGCCGATTTCATCCTGATGGCGCGCCTGCGGAATCTCCTGCTCCAGCTTGCCCTCCACCAGGCCAGCGACCAGATCGGTGGCCTGCACCAGCGGACGCACCACGCGTCGCGCGATAAGCACCATGAGCATCTGGAAGAACAGGCAGGCCAGCAAGGTCAGGCTTACCACCAGGATCAGCAGGTCGCGGGCACGGGTGCTGTGGCGCTCGGCCTGCTCCAGCAGATCACTCATGAGCAGGTCGCGCAGATCGGTGATGGACGCCATCTGGGGGACGTAGAACTTGAGAAGATCGTCGGGCGTGACGCCATATTCACCGGCCTTGAGCCCGATCTGCAGCAAAAAATCGAGGAACTGGAAGCCGCTGTCGAAATATTCCTTTTCCACCCTGTCCACGGCCGAGGCGAATGCGGGATCGCGACTGTAACTGGCCACCTGCCCGGCAATGAAGGTCCGCAGCAACTCGATGCGCCCGTAGAGACGCCCGATCTCGATGACTTCATCCTGGGTCAGCTGGCGATGCGCGATCAGGGGTGCGACGAAACGGGATCCCACCTGACCTGCATATTCGCGCAGGCTGGCGACCGCGCGCACGGCCGAGAGGCCATCGCGCAGCAAGGGATCGGCCCGGTCAGCCTCGTTGCTCAGATCGCTGACCACGCGCACCATCAGCGGCAGCAGATCGACCATGCTGCTCACGGCGGCCACCACCAGCACGTCGCTGCGATCTTGCGGCGCCAGATGCGCCACCCGGTCGACATTGGCGCGCGCCGGGCCCAGCCCCTGCTGGACCAGGCGCACCTTGTCCAAGGCCCATGACTGGCGCAGCCGCGGATCGGCCTCCAGCGCCGTGCGCAACTGACTGAGAGCCGCATCGCTCTGGGTACGGGCATTGACCAGCCTGGCCTGCAGTGGCGCTGCAAGGGGCGCTCCGGCTCCCATGGCGGCATTGGCCGGGCCGCGCTCGGCGGAAATCTTTTCCATGGCCAGCAGAGCCAGGCGCAGCTTGCGCAGGGCCGGCACACTGTTGGCACCGCTGCGATAGGTGTTCCACTCCATCCAGACCAGCGCTAGCGCGAACGCCAGAAACAGCGTCAGCAAGGCAATCGAGATCAGACGGAACAGACGATTCAGGGACATGATGAGCCCGCCATGAAAAGCAAACGCAGATACATGAGACGAATATATCAAGCTGCAGCCAAGGACGGCGCGGCCAGGTCGCGAGCGGGAAGAAATGTTGACCAGACTATCGCGGCGACGCCACGAAACCGGGAAAGCCCTCCCGGCAGATGGGACGAGGCTGGTGCGCACACGATGTTCTCCCCCTCGAAAAACATCCACTACGCAGGAAATGACAGTCGCGGCAACGCAATGCGCCCCGCGCGGAACCGACGGGCAAAAAAATAAGGCCCTGAAAAAATCAGAGCCTTATCTCTACAACTGCTACAACCTGCAAGCCAACTGGCGGAGAGGGTGGGATTCGAACCCACGGTACGGGAAACCGTACGCCTGATT
>NZ_JBMDJS010000029.1:0-23392 GCF_057809315.1 Herbaspirillum sp. FG34
TGCTGGGGGTCTCCGCCTGGTATCTGCTCAAGGCGCGTGATACCGCCTTCGCGCTGCGTTCCTTCGCCGTGGCGGCCGGTTTCGGCCTGGCCGCGACTCTCTCGGTGATCGTGCTGGGCGACGAATCGGGCTATACCGCCGGTGAAGTCAACAAGGTCAAGCTGGCCGCCATCGAAGCCGAGTGGGACACCCACCCTGCCCCGGCCGGCCTGACCCTGTTCGGCCTGCCCAATGACAAGGAAGAGCGCACCGACTACGCGGTCAAGATTCCCTATGTGCTGGGCCTGATCGCCACCCGTTCGGCCGACACCCAGGTGCTGGGCATCAAGGACCTCAAGAAGGAACATGAAGTCCGCATCCGCAACGGCATGCTGGCCTATGCCGCGCTGACCCGGCTGAAGTCCGGAGACAAGTCGCCCGAAGCCCGCGCCGAGTTCGACAAGCTCAAGAAGGACCTGGGCTACGGCCTGCTGTTGAAGAAGTACACCAACAACGTCGTCGATGCGACGCCCGAGCAGATCAGCCTGGCTGTGAACGACACCATCCCCAAGGTCGCCCCGCTGTTCTGGTCCTTCCGTGGCATGGTGGCGCTGGGCTTCCTGTTCCTGTTCATCTTCTCGGCCTCGTTCTGGTTCCTGGCCAAGAAGCAGCTGGCCCCGCAACGCTGGCTGCTGCGCCTGGCCGTGATCTCGATCCCGCTGCCGTGGATCGCCGCCGAACTCGGCTGGATCGTGGCCGAATATGGCCGCCAGCCCTGGACCATTGCCGGCATCCTGCCCACGCACCTGTCGGCCTCTTCGCTGCAACCGGGCAGCCTCTACTTCAGCCTGGCTGGCTTCATCCTGTTCTATACCTTCCTGCTGGTGGTGGAGATGATCCTGATGGTGAAGTACGCCCGTCTCGGCCCCAGCAGCCTGCATACCGGCCAGTATCACTGGGAAACCAAGGGCAAGGAACAAGGCCCCGACGATGTCCTGCCGCCGCCCCTGAACCCGTCGGCCAACGCCGGCAGCCAATCCTGATGCCACCAGAAGAAATGAGGAAAGCAGAATGATCTTCGATTACGAAACACTCAAACTGATCTGGTGGGCCTTCGTGGGCGTGCTCATCATCGGCTTCGCGCTCACCGACGGCTTCGACTTCGGCGTGGGCATGATGCTGCCCTTCGCCGGCAAGAACGATACCGAGCGGCGCATCCTGATCAACGCCATCGGCCCCACCTGGGAAGGCAACCAGACCTGGTTCATCACCGCCGGCGGCGCCACCTTCGCAGCCTGGCCGCTGGTCTATGCCACCGCCTTCTCGGGCTTCTACATCGCCCTGATGGTGTTGCTGTTCTCGCTGTTCTTCCGTCCGGTGGGCTTCGACTACCGCAGCAAGGTGGCCGATCCGCGCTGGCGCAATGCCTGGGACTGGGGGCTGTTCATCGGCGGTTTCATGCCGCCCCTGATCTGCGGCGTGGCCTTCGGCAACCTGCTGCTGGGTGTGCCCTTCCACTATGACGACACCATGCGCGTGGAATACACCGGCAGCTTCTTTGCCCTGTTGAATCCCTTCGGTCTGCTGGCCGGTCTGCTGTCGGTGGCCATGCTGCTGATGCACGGTGCGGCGTTTGCCTTCGTCAAGACCGAGGCCGCCGTGGGCGAGCGTTCGCGCAAGACCGTCATCGGTGCGGCGCTGGTGACGGTGCTGCTGTTCGTGGCCGGTGGCTTCTGGGTGGCCCAGATGCCGGGCTACCGCATCACCGCCATGCCCGACGCCAACAGCGCCTTCACGCCCCTGGCCAAGACCGTGGAAGTGGTCGCCGGTGCCTGGTTCGACAACTACGCCAAGTGGCCCGTGACCAAGCTGTTCCCGGCACTCGGTGTGGCCGGTGCCGTGCTGGCCGCGCTGCTGGCGCTGGTGCGCAGTGCGCGCCTGGCCTTCATCGCCAGCGGCCTGTCGGTGACCGGCATCATCCTCACGGCCGGCATGTCGCTGTTCCCCTTCGTGATGCCCTCCTCGCTGGATGCGAAGAGCAGCCTGACGATGTGGGATGCCGTCTCCAGCCACAAGACCCTGGGCCTGATGTTCTGGATGGTGCTGATCTTCCTGCCGCTCATCATCGTCTATACCGGCTGGGTCTATCGCGTGGTCAAGGGCAAGGTCACCGCCCGCGACATCCACGAGAACGAACACACGGCGTATTGATTACGCGCAATCGCAAACTGCAACGAGGAGAACATCATGTGGTATTTCGCCTGGATACTCGGCATCGGCCTGGCACTGGCCTTCGGCATCATCAACGTCATGTGGCTGGAAGCCAACTATGCCTTCGGCCGTCGCAAGGCCGAGGAAACCCACGAACGCTTCGCCAGCGCCCGTGCGGCGGAAAAGCAGCGGCGCAACGGCAGGTAAGTTCGCGTGATCGTGTAATCCCGCGAGCAAGGCCGGCAGCGTCGCTGCCGGCTTTTTTTCAACTTGCCTGGAGATCATCATGCCCGCCTCCCCTGCCCCGCACGCCGAAGAAGTCGCCCCCGCAGCCCGTCACTGGGCACTGCTGCCGGGTGCCGGTTTCGCCGACAGCTACCGCATCCGCCTCACGCCGCAACTGGCGCAATTAAACAGCACCGAGATCGCCGAACGCATGATGGCCTCGCAGCCGGCCTGGATCAGCGCCTTGATGCAGTTGCGCGACCGCCTGGTGGCACCGCTGGGTCTCAAGCGCGCCGGCGACCATGGCGCGCCGGCGGGTTTTCCGCTGCTGCTGGCCGAACCGGCGCGCGTGGTCATGGGGCTCGATGACAGCCATCTGGATTTCCGTCTGTGCGTGGAAAAATCTCCGGACACGGCGGCGCAGGCCGCAGACGATCAGTGGCTCATCGTGACCACCGTCGTGCGCACCAAGCGCTGGATGGGCAAACTCTACCTGGCCGCGATCATGCCCTTTCATCGCTGCATCGCGCGTACCTTGCTGCAAGGCTTGTTGCGCCACGAACATCGGGCCTGCTGAAACACCTTCCAACGCAACAACGCCGCGGCGACCTCAGGGACGCAGCGGCGTTTTCTTTCAGACTGACCAGCGCAGGCAGGAGCCGTATCGGCCCCGCCTCGCCTGAAGGCATTACACCAGGTTCAGGGTCACGTTGATGTTGTCGCGGGTGGCGTTGGAGTACGGGCACACCTGGTGTGCCTTGTTCACCAGATCCTGCGCCACGGCACGGTCCACGCCCGGCAGCGAGATGTTCAGTTCGGCTTCGATGCCGAAACCTTGCGGAATCTGGCCGATGCCGACCTTGCCGGTGATGCTGGCGTCCGCAGGCAGGGCCACCTTGGCCTGGCCGGCGACGAACTTGAGCGCGCCCAGGAAGCAAGCCGAGTAACCGGCGGCGAACAGTTGTTCCGGGTTGGTGCCGTTACCACCGGCGCCGCCCAATTCCTTGGGGGTGGACAGCTTGACGTCCAGGACGCCGTCGGAGGACTTGGCCGAACCTTCACGGCCGCCAGTGGCGGTAGCGGTGGCGGTGTAGAGGGCTTTTTCGATCTTGTTCGAGGGCATGGTATTTCCTTTCAAAGTTCAGGTTGTCGTCACCCTTGCGGGTTTCGTTTGAGGGGTGGGATGTCGAAAGATTCGCTTTCGTTCTTTCGTTCATCACCGGCTTGCCAGATTGTCTTGCTGCTTCACTTCCAATGCTGCGGTGCTGCGTTCTTGCGACCTTCCCTGCGGCGGCGTCAACGATATAAATAATTAACTATATTATTGCGCACAATATAAACCACAAAGCTTGTTACATTTTCATTCATTTTCAGCGTCGACCAGGCCCTTGCGGACCTGCTTCAATTCCACCACCAGCGCCTTGATCCGGTCCAGCGCGGGCAGCATGCAGCTCATCTGCTGCGGGACGGCCTTGGCCTTTTCCCGCAGGGCGCGACCGGCCTCGCTCAGGCTCACGACCACCCGGCGCTCATCGTCGGCATCGCGATTGCGATGAAGCAAACCCATGCTTTCCATGCGCTTGAGCAGGGGGGTCAGCGTACCAGAATCCAGAAACAGACGCGTGCCCAGCTCCGAGACGGTGATGCCATCCCTTTCCCACAGCACCAGCATCACCAGATATTGCGGATAGGTGATCTCCAGCGGGGCCAGGATCTGCTTGTACGCCTTGGTCATGGCCAGCGACGCCGAATACATCGCGAAACACAGCTGATTGTCCAGAAGCAGGGCTTCGTCCATCAGTGCGTCGGGGAGATTCGTTGTCTGCGTCTTGTCCATGTGCTGCATATTAAACTGCTCAAAATTGAATTGCAAGCTATTTAATTTGAAAAAATTTGTCCAACTCGTTCATTTCCCTTCATCCGCCACGCGGCCAAGCCGGTATCATGCGGCCTGCTTCTGCTTTTTTCTGCATATCGATGATTTCCCACCCCAATCCCCTGCGCTCACTGGACCTGTTCTGCAAGGTCGTCGACAACTACGGCGATATCGGCATCTGCTGGCGCCTGGCGCGGCAGCTGGCGCACGAGCACGGGCTGGCGGTGCGGCTGTGGGTGGATGACCTGGTGAGCTTCCGGCGCATCTGGCCCACGGTAGACACGCAGGCGCATGCGCAAGAGCTCAGCGGCGTGACGGTCCTGCACTGGCGTGGCCAGGATGGTCAGTTCACGCCGGACGACGTGGCCGATATCGTCATTGAATTCTTCGGCTGCGAGATTCCGCCCGGCTATGTGGAAGCCATGGCACAGCGCTCGCCCAAACCCGTCTGGTTCAACCTGGAAGGCTTGTCAGCCGAAGCCTGGGTCGAAGGCTGCCACACCCTGCCCTCCCCGCATCGCGCGCTGAAGCTGACCAAGTATTTCTTCTTTCCCGGCTTCAATGAGCGCACCGGCGGGCTCAGCTTCGAAGCCGACCTGCAAGCCCGACGGCAGGCCTTCCTGGCCGCGAACGAAGGACCGGCCTTCCTGGCCAGGCTGGGCGTGACACCAGAAGAGGCGCAGGCCTGCAAG
This sequence comes from Herbaspirillum sp. FG34, assembly GCF_057809315.1. Taxonomy (NCBI): domain Bacteria; kingdom Pseudomonadati; phylum Pseudomonadota; class Betaproteobacteria; order Burkholderiales; family Oxalobacteraceae; genus Herbaspirillum; species Herbaspirillum sp. FG34. The sequence goes on from NZ_JBMDJS010000029.1 coordinate 4,984, forward strand.
GTCTCGCTGTTCTGCTACGACTACGCCCCGATCCCCGAATTGTTTGCGGCCTGGCAAGCTTCGCCGGCCCCCATCACCTGCCTGGTGCCGGAAGGCGTGGGGCGCGCTGCGATCGAGGCCTTCTTTGGCACACCGATGCGCGCCGGCAGGGTGGCGACACAGGGTGCATTGACCGTGCGCGTGCTGCCCTTCGTGCCGCAGACGGATTACGACATACTGTTGTGGAGCTGCGATCTCAATTTCGTGCGGGGTGAAGATTCCTTCGTACGGGCCCAATGGGCCGCTCGCCCTTTCATCTGGAACATCTACCACCAGGACAAGAACCTGCACCACACCAAGCTCAATGCCTTCCTGAACATCTATGACCCGGCCACACCGGCCGTAGCCGACCTCAACCGCGCCTGGAACGGCGCCTGTCCGGGTGAGCCGGACTGGCACGCCATCTGGCAAACCCTGCAAACGCAGTTGCCGGCATTGAACGGGCAAGCAGAACAATGGGTACAGAAGATGTTGGCAAATGGCGACTGGATGAACAATTTGCTGAGCTTCGCCGCGCGACTGGCCGCCGAAGACTGGAAGACTGCCGAAAATGGGTTAAAATAGCGGGCTATCGTTTTAACTAACGCAATTTGGAATTCAATCGAACGTGGGCTTGCGGTGAAGTTTTACCAGTGGGCTACTGACAGTTTGAAAAAACCTACTTTTCACGACACATCGCTATGAAATTTGCAAAAGAAATCCGCGTCGGCAACATCATTATGGTCGACAGCAAGCCCATGATCGTCCTGCGCTCGGACGTCAACGGTTCTTCCCGCACCGGTTTCACCTACAAGTGGAAGATGAAGAACCTGCTGACCAACAGCCCGCTGGAAAGCGTCTTCCGTGGCGACGACAAGTTCGACGTCGTGGTGCTGGACAAGAAGCCGGTGACCTACTCCTACTTCGCTGACCCGCTGTTCGTCTTCATGGATGAAGAGTACAACCAGTACGAAATCGAAGGCGAGAACATGGGCGACGCCATCGGTTACCTGAAGGATGGCATGCAGTGCGAAGCCGTCTTCTACGAAGGCAAGGCCATCTCGGTCGAAATGCCGACCACCATCGTGCGCAAGGTTGCCTACTCGGAACCGGCCGTCAAGGGCAACACCTCGGGCAACGTCCTGAAGGAAGCCAAGATCGAAAACGCCATCGAAGCCAACCAGATCACCGTGATGGTGCCGCTGTTCGTGAGCCAGGATGACGACATCGAAATCGACACCCGCACCAACGAATACAAGAAGGTCGTGCGCGGCTGATCATTGCCGGTGCCAATAAAAAACGCTGCCTGGTGCAGCGTTTTTTTATGCCTGTTGTCCGGGCAGCAAATGAAGCGCCGAGCTCACCCTCCACTCCTCACCCGCGCCAGATCCCGCGCCGCCGCCTGCCCTTGTGCACTGGCCCAGAAAGCCTTGTCGGCCGCCTGCAGGCGCTGGGCGGAATTCTCCATGTGACGCAAGGCCGCCGCCCGGGCGGCCTCGGCATTGCCGTCGCTGATGGCTTGCGCCAGCGCCGCATGTTCGGCGCGCACCTGCTGCACGAACTCGCTGCTGCGCGCCTCGTTCATGCGCGCCACCCGGATGGCGGCGTGCAGGAACTGGCTCAGGAACTGCACCAGCGAGGTGTAGAGCGGATTGTGCGAGGCATTGGAAATGGCGGCATGGAAGGCAAAATCTTCCTGCACGCCATCGCGCCCCGCCGCTGCTGCCGTATCGATGTCCTGCAAGGCTTGCCGGATCGCCAGGTTCTGCGCCCGCGTGCGGCGCTGCGCCGCCAGGGCCGCCATCTCCCCTTCCACCCCGCGCCGCAGCTCGATGACCCGCAGCACCGCCTGGATGGAGTCGCGGCCGTCATCCACCTTCAGATCCAGCCGGAACGGCGTGGCCTGCGTGACCGGTAGCACCACCGTGCCACTGCCCCGGCGCGAGCCGACCAGTCCTTCCGACTTCAACCGTGAAATGGCTTCGCGGATCACCGTGCGGCTCACCGAAAATCGTTCAGTCAACTCCATCTCCGAAGGCAAGCGTGCATCAGGGGCAAATTCCCCGCTGCGAATCTGCTGCGCCAGCACGCTGGTGACATGGTCGGCCAGCGTGGTCTTGCCACGCGCGGCCGCCGCCATCGAGCCAAGGGCCGACGCCTGCGGCCTGGAGGAGGATGAAGTCTTCATGGCGCGCATGATACCGCGCAGGCATGGGCTTTTGTGACTTACGCTTCATATTCTCAAAGTTGTATTACAACTTCCGCTATAATGCGCAGCACGGGTTTCGCTCAAGCGTTCATATCCCCCTATTCCGACGACAGATCACGAGGAGAACACATGCACATCGTCATCACCGGCGGCGCCGGTTTCCTGGGTAGCCGACTGGCGCGCCAGCTGCTGCAGCGCGGCACCCTGACCGGCCGCGACGGCCAGCCACAAGCCATCAAGCGCATCACCCTGCTGGATGTGGTACCGGCGCAGGGTTTCAATGATCCGCGCATCGAAGCCGTCACCGGCGATATCGCCGACGCTGCCGTGATCGAGCGCGTCATCACGCCCGAGACGCAGTCCATCTTCCACCTGGCGGCCATCGTCAGCGGCCACGCCGAGGCCGATTTCGACCTGGGCATGAAGATCAACTTCGACGCCACCCGCGTCATCCTCGAGCGCGCCCGCGCCCTGGGCACCAAGCCGCGCGTGGTCTTTACCAGCTCGGTGGCGGTATTCGGCGGCGAGCTGCCGGCCGTGGTCCCGGACAACACCCTGCTGATGCCGCAGAGCTCCTACGGCGCACAGAAGGTCATGGGCGAACTGCTGGTGCAGGATTATTCGCGCAAGGGTTTCATCGATGGCCGGGCGCTGCGCATGCCGACCATTTCGGTGCGTCCGGGCGCGCCCAACAAGGCGGCTTCCAGCTTCGCCTCGGGCATCATCCGCGAACCGCTCAATGGCCAGCCCTCGGTCTGCCCGGTCACGCCCGATACCCGCATGTGGCTGATGTCGCCGCGCCAGGCCATCGCCAACCTGATCCATGGTCATGAAATCAATGGCGCCGACCTCGGTCTGGCCCGCTTCCTCTCCATCGACGGCTTGTGCGTGACCGTCAGGGAGATGGTCGATGCCCTCGAACAAGTGGCCGGCAAGGAGGTGGCGCAACTGATCGAGTGGAAGGAAGACGAAGCCATCAAACGCATCGTCAACTCCTGGCCCGGCGCCTTCGAAGCCAAGCGCGCCAAGGCGCTGGGCTTTACGGCCGATGCCAGCTTCGCCGACATCATCCGTGCCCACATCGAGGATGAAGTGAAGAAATAAGCTGCACATCCGCATGCAGAAAAAGGAAGGGACGGCCCCGCAAGCGGCCGTCCCTTTTTTCTGCCTGCGGGTGTTGGCCTTACTTCGCCTTGCCCAGCATGTTGAAGATGCTGGAGAAGTCCAGCTTGCCGGCACCGTTCATGCTGTGGATGTCGTAGAGGTTGCGGGCGGTAGAGCCCAGCGGAATGGCGCAGTTGGTTGCCAGCGCATTTTCCACCGCCAGACCCAGATCCTTCAACATCAGGTCCACGCCGAAACCGCCGGCATAGTCCTTGGAGGCAGGTGCCGTTTCCATCACACCGGGGCAAGGGTTGTAGACTTCCAGCGCCCAGTTGCGTCCAGAGCTCTTGGACATGATTTCCGAGAGCACCTTGGGATCCATGCCGTTGGCCATGCCCAGGCGGATGGCTTCGGACGTACCGATCATCAGGATGCCCAGCAGCATGTTGTTGCAGACCTTGACGGTCTGGCCGCTGCCGCTGTCCCCTGCGTGATAGATCGCTTTCCCCATCTTTTGCAGATAAGGCTGGGCCGCCTCGAAGGCTTGCCGGCTGCCGCCCACCATGAAGGTCAGTGTGCCTGCCGTGGCGCCATTGGTCCCCCCCGAGACCGGTGCATCGAGCATCTCGAAGCCGCGCGCCCCGGCCGCTGCCGCCACCTTGCGCGCCGCTTCCGGCGCGATGGTGGAGCAGTCGATCAGCAGCGCCCCCGGCTTGGCCGAGGCCAGTACGCCAGCCTCGCCCAGGTAGAGGGACTCCACATGCCGGCTGGCCGGCAGCATGGTGATGACGACGTCGGCCTTGGCCACCGCTGCCATGGAATCGGCTTCGGTCTTGCCCCCGCTTGCCACCAGCTTGTCCACACTGGCCTTGACCAGGTCATGTCCACTGACCGAGAAACCGGCCCGGACCAGGTTCTGCGCCATCGGCAAACCCATGTTGCCCAGGCCGATGAAGACGATGTTGGCGCTCATGCTGCTCTCCTTACTTCAGGGTGATGGTGGTGTTGACCTGACCGGCCTCTTCGTCGGGCGCATACCAGCGCGCGGTGACGGTCTTGGTCTGGGTCCAGAAGGTGACGGCCTGCTTGCCGTTGGGGCCGAGGTCGCCCAGCTTGGAAGCGCGCGAACCAGTGAAGCTGAAATAGGCCACCGGCACGGGAATAGGCACGTTGATGCCAACCTGACCGACGTCGATCTCGTTCTGGAACTTGCGCGCGGCATAGCCCGAGCTGGTGAAGATGGAAGTACCGTTCCCATTGGGATTGGCATTGATGAAGGCAATGGCTTCATCCAACGTTTCCAGTTCGACGATGCACATGGCCGGGCCGAAGATTTCCTGGGTGTAGATATCCATCTCCGGCTTGACGCCAGTGAAGACGGTCGGACCGACGAAATTGCCGTTCTCGCTGCCGGCCACCTTGCAGTTGCGGCCGTCGAGCAGCAGCTTGGCGCCCTGCTCCACGCCGCTGGCGATGAGGCGTTCGACACGTTCCTTGGCCGCCTTGGAAACCAGCGGGCCGACATCGGCCTTGCGGTCGGTGCCGGGGCCGACCTTCATGGCCTTGGAGCGTTCCACGATTTCCGGAATCCATTCACGCGTCTGGCCCACCAGCACCACCACCGAGTTCGCCATGCAGCGCTGGCCCGCCGCACCGAAGGCCGCGCCCAGCAGGTTGTTGATGGCCTGATCCTTGGGCGCATCGGGCAGCACGATGCAGTGGTTCTTGGCACCCATCATGCACTGGGCGCGCTTGCCGGCCTCGCTGGCGCGACGGTAGATGTGGGTACCGACATGGGTCGAACCGATGAAGGAGACCGCCTTGATATCAGGATGGTCGCAGATCATGTTGGCCACGTCCGGGCCGCCATGCACCACGTTCAATACGCCCGGCGGCAGGCCGGCCTGGTTGGCCAGTTCGACCAGGAACAGCGACGAGGTCGGATCCTGCTCGGAGGGCTTCAACACGAAGGTATTGCCGCAGGCCACGGCGATGGGGAACATGAAGCAAGGCAGCATCACCGGGAAGTTGAAGGCAGTGATGCCAGCGCCCACGCCCAGCGGCTGGTAGAGCGTATAGACGTCCACGCCACCGGCCACGTTCTCGGCCAACTCGCCCAGTTGCAGCGAGGTGATCGAGCAGGCGTGCTCCACCACTTCCAGGCCGCGCATGACTTCACCTTCGGCGTCCGGCAGGGTCTTGCCGTGTTCGCGGGTGATCAGTTCAGCCAGCGGGGCGATGTTCTCGCGCAGCAGTTGCTGGAACTTGAGCATGATGCGCATGCGCTGCGCCAGTGAGGTATTGCGCCAGGTCTTGAAGGTTTCCTTGGCGTTGGCCACGGCCCGGTCGACTTCTTCCCTGGTCGCGAAGGGCACGCGGGCTACCACTTCCTGGGTGGCCGGGTTCAATACATCGCGCCACTCCTTGGAAGTGGACTGCACCTTTTCACCGTTGAGGTACAGGGGAACGTTGGGGATGTTGGCTTGGCTCATTGCAATTTCCATTGTGAAGAGGTGAACAGGATGGGGAGAGCAAGACCGGGAGCAGCGCTCCCGGCCACAGGCATTACTGCTTGACCAGCGGGCAGGCCGCCTCCATGGGACGGAAAGCTTGCTGAGCCGGGATCACCGAGAGCAGCTTCAGGTAATCCCACGGGCCCTTGGACTCGGCCGGGGTCTTGACCTGGTACAGGTACATGTCGTGGATCACGCGCCCATCCGGACGAATGGAGGCGTTGCGCATGACGGCATCCGAAATCGGGATTTCGCGCATCTTCTGCGCCACCACCTTCCAGTCGGAGGTCTTGGCGGCTGCACGTGCCTTGAGGAACTGATAGACGCTGGAATACACGCCCGCCTGCACCATGGTCGGCTTGTTGTTCTTGAACTGCGCTTCGAAGCGCTTGGAGAAGGCGCGCGTCTGCTCGTCGTAATCCCAGTAGAAGCCATCGGTATAGACCAGCCCCTGCGCGGCCTCCAGTCCCAGCGCATGCACATCCGACAGGAACACCAGCAGTGCCACCAGGCGCTGGTCCTTGCCGCCGATGGCAAAGGAGCGTGCCTGCTTGATGGCATTGACCACATCGGTGCCGCCATCGGCCAGACCGATCACCTGGGCCTTGGAGGCCTGCGCCTGCAGCAGGAAGGAAGAGAAATCGGAAGCATTCAGCGGATGCCGCACCGAGCCCACCACCGTGCCGCCATTGGCCTTGACCACGTCAGCAGCATCCTTTTCCAGCGAGTGACCGAAGGCGTAGTCCACCGTCACGAAGTACCAGGATTTATTGCCCAGCTTGGTCAGCGCCGCCGCCGCACCGGCGGCTTGCGAGTAGGTGTCGAACATCCAGTGAAAGCCATTGGGCGCGCATTCTGCCGTGGTCAGCGCACCGGTGGCCGGGCCGCTGTACATGGCAATGCCGCCCTTGTCCTTGATGAGCTTTTGCACCGCCAGGGCGACCGAGGAATTGGTGAGATCGGCGATGGCCTCGACCTTGTCGCGGTCCAGCCATTCGCGGGCACGGGTGACGCCAACATCCGGCTTGTTCTGGTTGTCCGCCGAGAGGATCTCGATCTTCATCCCCTTGCATTCATTCTTGAGGCAATCCTCCACCGCCATCTTGGCAGCGACCACCGAGCCCTGCCCACCCATGGCCGAATACGGGCCGGACATGTCGGTGAGCACGCCGATCTTGACGGTGTTGGCGTCCTGCGCCAGGGCGGGAATGGCAGTGGCGCCCAGCGATACCGCACAGGCCACGGCCGCAGCCGTGAGGGAACGGCCGAAAGCGTTCTTGGACATCTTGTCTCCTTGATCTTGTGATTGTTGTCGGACCTGCCCGCGTTCATGGACGGCGGGTCTTGCCGTTGTCTCCTGCCTTGCAGCACCTCTCCTCTCTACGCGGGGTGCCATCACGGCCCCGCTATTCTGCATGTGCGTATTTATCGATACAATAACCACAAAGACAAAACGCTTTTGCATTGATGCAAATCGCAAATCACGGAGAGCACATGCTGGACTGGGACAACCTCAGGATCTTTCTCGAACTCACGCGCAGCCAGGGCCTGGTGGATGCCGCCAAGAAGCTGGGCATCGACCACTCCACCGTATCGCGGCGCATGAAGCGTTTTGAAGAACAGGTCGGCAGCCAGCTGTTTGACCGCAACAATCACGGCTACAAGCTCACCGCGGACGGCTACCGGCTGGTGGAATATGCCGAGCAGGTCGAAAGCACGCTCTACGCCGCCACCGACGAACTGGGCGGACACAACAGCAAGCTCTCCGGCCAGGTGCGGCTAGGCGCCACCGAAGGTTTCGGCACCTTCGTGCTGGCGCCGCACATTGCACATTTTTGTGCGCGCAATCCGCACATCACGGTGGACATGCTGCCCATGCCGCGTTTCGTGAATCTGTCCAAGCATGAAGCCGACATCAGCGTCTCGATCGAGCGGCCCTTGTCGGGTAATTACGTGGTCACAAAACTGTCCGACTATGTTCTGAAGCTTTATGCTTCACGTGACTACCTGGCGCAGCACCCGCCCATTCATACCGTGGATGACCTGGCGCAACACAACTTCATCGGCTACATCGATGATCTGGTCTTCAGTGAAGAATTGCGCTACAAGGATACGGTGGCGCCGGACGCCTTCCGGGCCTTTCGCAGCACCAGCGTGGTGGCGCAATACACGGCGGCCTGTGCCGGCCGGGCGCTGGCCATCCTGCCCTGCTTCCTGGCCCAGCAGTCCGAAGAGCTGGTGCCGGTGCTGCCGGAGCAGATCGCCATCACGCGCACCTTCTGGCTGGTGGCCTCCGGCGAACAACGCCATGTGGCGCGGGTGTCGGCCCTGTGGAGCTACCTGCGCGAGTGCGTGGAACTGAACCGCGACTTCCTGATGGGCCAGTCGCGTCGGATGCGCTGGCTGGAGTGAGACTGGCGGCCTGCCCATCCGCAACGAAATGTGTTTCAACCCGGCCGCCCGGCTCCTCCCCGCGCTGGCGGCCTTATCCCAAGGAGATGACAATGGCTGCAAAGAAGATCCTGCTCTTGACCGGTGATTTCGCCGAGGATTATGAAACCATGGTGCCCTTCCAGGCCCTGCAGATGGTCGGCCACACTGTTCATGCGGTCTGCCCCGGCAAGAAAGCCGGTGACAAGGTGAAGACCGCGATCCACGATTTCGAAGGCGACCAGACCTATACCGAAAAGCCGGGCCACCAGTTCGCCCTCAACGCCAGCTTCGATGAGGTCAGCGCTGCCGCCTACGATGCCCTGGTGGTGGCCGGTGGCCGCGCCCCGGAATACCTGCGCCTGAACCCCAAGGTGATCGAACTGGTGCAAGCCTTCGCCAAGGCCGACAAGCCCATCGCGGCGGTCTGTCACGGCCCGCAGGTGCTGGCGGCGGCCGGTGTGCTGGAAGGCAAGAAGGTGTCGGCCTATCCGGCTTGCGCCCCGGAAGTGAAGCTGGCCGGTGGTCAGTTCGCCGATATCGCCGTGGATGCGGCCATCACCGATGGCAAGCTGGTCACGGCACCGGCGTGGCCGGCGCATCCGGCCTGGCTGGCGCAGTTCCTGCAGGTGCTGGGCACGCGCATCGAACTGTAAGGCCTGGCGCCTCAAGCGGGGAGCGGCTGCCAAGGGTGGGCGGCTCCCCGCAAACCCGCTGATTTTGCTTGTTTCTTCATTTACCCTTCGCAGTTTTCCCCTTTTTTTCCTGCTGGCCCACAATATGCCCCGAGATCAACCGTCTTCAGGGCATGCAGCCCATTTCCACCCTCTCCCCGATGAGCGACCAGGACCGCGAGATCACCGCCACCGTCATGCGCGAGCGCAGCCGGCTGGGCGGTTTCATCCGCCGCCGGGTAGCCGACGCCGGTGAGGCCGAAGACATCCTGCAGGAAGTGTTCTACGAGTTCGTCCAGGCCTATCGCCTGCCGGAGCCCATCGAGCAGGTCAGCGCCTGGCTGTTCCGGGTGGCGCGCAACCGCATCATCGACCGCTTCCGCAAGAAGAAGGAAGAGCCGCTGCCCGAGGCGCACGACATCGAGGAAGTCGACGGCGCCGAAGATGCCTGGCGGCTGGACTTGGTCCTGCCGGCCAGCGATGGCGGGCCCGAAGCGGCCTATGCCCGTGCGGCGCTGATCGAAGCATTGCAGGCGGCGCTGGACGAATTGCCGGAGGCGCAGCGCGAAGTCTTCATCGCGCACGAACTTGATGGCCTCAGCTTCAAGGAAATGGCTGCTGCCAGTGGTACCAGCTTGAATACCCTGCTGGCGCGCAAGCGCTACGCAGTCCTGCATTTGCGTGAACGCTTGCAGGCGGTTTATGACGAATTGGAGATGTAATGGATCAGAACGAGATGCCTCAAAATCCCCCTGCCCCGGCACGCCGCGATCGTGGCTTCCGTGGCGGGCGGGACCCGCGCCGCTGGGGCGTGAAGCTGCTGCTGTGCCTGCTGTGCGTGCCCCTGCTGGGTGTGGTGGTGATGCTGCTGTGGAACTGGGTGATGCCGCCGATCTTCCCGGGCGTGGCCGAGATCGGCTTCTGGCGGGCGCTGGGATTGCTGGTGCTGTGCCGGGTGCTGTTCGGCGGCTTTCGCGGGCGGCATGGCGGCTGGCATGAGAAGCGCCGCTTCATGCGCGCTCGCTGGGAAGCGATGACGCCTGAGGAACGCGAACGCTGCCAGCTGCGCAGCCGCATGTTCTGCCGCCAGGAGCGCAAGTGAAGGAAAACGCCCTCCCTGGCTGAACGCCATCAGCCCAGGGCCGAGGGCTGGGGCGCGATGTTCCAGTCGCGCTCCTGCAAGCCGATCGAGGTGAAGGGATCGACCAGGGTACCGGCCACCATCCGGGCCAGCAGTTGCGGTGCAGGCGGCACCACCGACAAGCGCGCCGCCAATTGGTCGCGCACCCATGGCAACCACACCGAATCGGACTGGTAGAACGGCGTGAACATGGCCGACATCGCCTGGAAGGTCCGCACGTGGCGGCGTCGCGAGGCGGCATAGCGCGCCAGCGCCTGTTCCGGCGTATCGGACTGCTGCAGGGCATGAATCAGCGCCCGTGCATCAAGCAAGGCCATGTTGGCCCCCTGCCCCAACTGCGGGCTGGTGGAGTGGGCGGCATCACCAATGATGGCCAGCCGCTGTCCATACGGCGCAGGCAAGGTGTGATGGCCGTAGCGCGCCAGCGTCATCTGCTCGAAGCCATCGATCTGGGCCAGATAGGGATCACATTCCGGCCACAGCGCATGAATTCCCTCCTTCCATGCTTCCAGCCCCCGTTGCTTGAGCTGCTCCACCTGGTCCGGCTTGGTACTCCAGAAGAAGGCCACCATGGGATCATCCTGCTGCCTCGGACGACCAATGGGCAGCACTCCGATCATGGTGCTGGCGCGGCGATAGCGCTGCACCAGTGAATTGACACCGAACGACAGACCCGGCTGGGCGCGCAAGGAAACCCAGAAGGCGCCATAGGGCAGGCGCTTGGGCTCGCAGGTATTGAGCGCGTAGCGGCGCAGCAGAGAACGGGCACCGCTGGCATCGATGACCAGATCGAAGGGGCCGATGCGGCGGCCGTCCGCAGTCGTGAGGCTGGCACCGGCGCTGCCCTGCTCGAGACCGTTGATCTCATGGCCGGTTTCGGCTTCGATCCCTTCCCTCTGCGCCGCCTCCTGCAGGACACCGAACAGGGCCGCACGATGGACCGCAATGCCATAGCGTCCACCGCGCACGGCGTCATATCGCACATCCAGCACCGTCTTGCCGCTGAGGGCGTCGGCCCCGTAGAGGCGGTCGATGCGCTGGCCCAGCGCGGCGATGCGCGAGAACAGGCCCAGGTCTTCGAGCACCGTCAGTCCGGTGGGCTGCAGGATCAGGCCGGAACCCACCGGTGCGGCCGTGACGAAGCGTTCCAGCAAGGTGACGCGATGGCCGGCGCGCTTGAGATAGAGCGCCATGGCCAAGCCGGCCGGGCCGGCACCGGCGATGGCTACGTGCAAAGACTTCATGCTTATCCTGCCGAAGATGAAGCGCGCGTCCAGGCGGGCGCCTCTTTTTCGAGGAAGGCGCGCAGGCCTTCGCGTCCCTCCGGGGAGGCACGCAGGTCGGCGATGACGCCGGCCGTATATTCCGCCAGTTCGGGCGTAACCTGCAGCGGATTGGCCACCTGTACCAGTTGCTTGGCGGCGCGCATCGCCTGCGGTCCGTTGGCCAGCAAGGTATCGATCACTTGCAGGACCTTGGCATCCAGTTCCTGGGCCATCACCACTTCATGCACCAGGCCGATGGCGGCGGCGCGAATGGCCGAGAAACGCTCGCCCGAGACGAAGAAGCGGCGCGCCTGCGATACGCCCATCTTGGCGATCACGTAGGGGCTGATGGCGGCCGGAGCCAGGCCCAGCTTGACTTCGGAAAGTGCAAAGAAAGCCGCCTCGGAAGCTACCACGATGTCGCAGCACGAGACCAGGCCAACACCGCCGCCCATGACCGCGCCCTGGACCTTGGCCACCGTCGGTGCCGGGAAGCTGTTGAGGGTTTCCATCAGCAGTGCCAGCTTGCGGGCATCGTGCAGATTGTCCTCGCGCGAGGCATCGGCCATGCGGCGCATCCAGGCCAGGTCGGCGCCGGCGGAGAAGGACTTGCCGGTGGAGGCCAGCAGCAGGACGCGAGTGCGTTTGTCGTCACGCGCCTCGTTGATGAGGTCGATCAGGCGGGCGATCAGCTGATCGTCGAAAGCATTGTGGACATCAGGGCGATTGAGGGTCAACGTGGCCAGGCCACGAGGGTCGATGTCGAGATGGGCGGCTGCGGTCATTTACGCTCCTGCGATCAGTGGGGTCCTGCAACGAGATTGAAAACAGAGGTGCGGTGGAGGATAGCGCAAAATTCCTGCGGCAAGTGTTACGGGGAAGACAAACACCGACTGGCTGGTCTGGGAAAAATGATGCTGTCGGGGAGCGTTCGAGGGATCGTTGCGCTACCGACGTCCAACGCTGGACAGGATTTCTGCTGGCCATTTCGGCTTGCTCTTGAGGTGATAGCAGACCCAGCCCAGCAAGCCATAAGGAATCGTGAACCACAAGAAACAAAGCGCAAACAACTGCGCCAGCAACATGAGGAAAGTAAACGAATATCGCCCCGGACCAATCAGCGGCTGGCTCCAGCACAATGCGCGCAACAGGGAGCTCCCGTGGGGAACGTAGACCTGCTCGCCCTCGTTGAACAGCGGGCCCTCATGCTGCATGAAGCGGCGGATGTGTTCCCATTGATTCAGCAGCAATTGCACCGCCAGCGAAGACACCGTACCGCCCAAGGGGAATTGCGCGATCACCGTGTCATCTTTCGGGCCCTTGATGACTACGCAGTGTAGTGAAGCGAGAACTTGCGTGTGGTTTTTCGTGACGACGCGCGAGCGACAGACTTGAACTCTCGTGCAAGACCAGTCATAGGACTGGATGTCATATTTGCCTCCGCCCCATAACGGCAGGAGGCTGAAGAGCGAGGTCTTGTCAGTGAAGACATGGACCTTGCCGGCTGCGCGGTCGAAGAGAACTGGAGCGTAGCGGTAGCCGGATATCTCAAGCCGCACGGCGCACCATATCATGAGGCCCAAGATGCACATCAAAAAGAGTCTTATAAAATCCCAAAATATATCTATCTTTCCGTTGACGAGACCGGTGAAAGTCACGGAGAAAAGAAAAACAAAACCTACCGACGAGAATAGAGCGCTAAACATCATCAACCCCGTAATAGACGCGCCTCCATCCGCGTAAGCCAATCCATGCGGATGGACTTCCATGATGAAGTTACCGGAATGCGGTGTACGGCTAACACTCAGGCTATGCGGTGGAAGCAAGATGGCTTCATCACCCAGTCCCTTGAATGCCGGATTTGAATTCAATCCAAAAAACACGTCGCTGGCAGGCTCGCCGGTCCAGTGATACAGGACGAATTCGCTTTCATGCGGCAATATATCGAGCGATACGTCGATATCCTCGGCGGTGGACCTTCTGCGTGATTGTCGTTCGCGGCGATGATTTTTCTTCATGATGAGAATCCCGATAGTTAAACGCGTTTGAGTTCAAAGGCATCTTGGGCAAACGGCGCTCGCGGAACTTCCTCATAAAGGCGGTAAGTCAAATGCGCGGACTGCGCTGCGTTCCAGGTTTTAGCATCCAACGGCATCTTGATATCGAAGACATAGCGTCGGCTGTCTGCATCGAGCACCATCAATGCCGACTCTTCCGCCGTTCGGCCAAGATCTTCCGGCAGCAATTGCAAGGTATAGGCGACCCGTGGCGCCTGTCCTTCATGGACAACCTCAATGCGAGCCTGGAGGACGTTATCGCTGAAGTAATTCTTCGACCAGGTCAGAGACGCCTTGACACCGACTGACAGCGACTGAAAACCCTTCATTTCGGCCGCCAATCTGCGCTCGCTCCACGTCAGCATCTCCTCGAGATTTCTCTTATCGAGCGGCTCTTCAGCCGCTGCGAAGCGTGTTTCGGTACGCTCGCTTTTGCCCCAGTAACAGCGTTTCAAGAAGATTTCGTTCAAGTCGTCTTCAAGGCTCTCAGCATATAGAGCAAAGGCAAAACCTGCGATTCCCAAGAGAATCCCAATTCCTGTAGCAGTCGCGGCAGCCATCGTTGCGCTCGCCGCACCGCCCAGTCCGACCACGATGGCTCGTGAAATCACGAATCTCGACACAGTAGCGTTGGCAAAAGCGATAGTGATGCCGCCTGATGCCGAAATAGCAGAGACGCCAAAAAATCCAGCGCTAGCACTGTATGCGTTGGCAGCAGCTCGCTCTCCTCTTGCATTCCTAGAAGAGTATTTTGCTATCGCCGCAACCATATCAAACCCAGAAGCCGCCGCCCCTGCCACCCCCGACAACAGACGCAAAGCGGACGCCGCCATGAGACTGCTGGAAAGCACCAGCTTGTTCCCTGCTCTCCTGATTTCCACCGCCGCTGCAGAAATTCCGAACGCCCCCTCCAACAAACCAGCGGTACTGCCCATCACGGACATGAGCGTATCCACATAGGCATCTCCTTCCTCCTGATCAAGCTTGTTGAGCGCCGCCGTCAGCGCGGCCATCTGCACAGAGGCCAACACCAGCGTGATCTTCCCCTGACGCGACCAGAGCGCCTGTCGGCCGGCCTTGGTCAGGCTGGCCTGCTCGCCCACCAGCTTGAGCGCGGTGGACTTGGGCAACTGGAAGCGCTCAGACAAATGCCCCAGTTGCCCGTCCCCCACGACCTCGACAAGCTGCTCCTGCTGACGCCCGGCATGCGCCTTCAACTCTGCAAGCTTTCGCTCGGTCACCACCACCGGAAAGTACTCGGGCAACTGCAAGCCGCGCGCCTGGTGCTTGGCCAGCTTGCGCAAGGCATCCCGGCTCTGGTGGCGCGTGGTGCGATCGGTACCGACCTTGGTTTCCATGATCATCCCCAGCGAAGCCGGACGCACGCCCTGCACCATCGCATCCAGCGCCTCGCCGATGGGCAGCTTCACTGAGATCGTCACATACCGTTCGGTAGCAGGATTGATCATCATCTCCATGATGGCGGCGGTGCGGACCTGGATGGTGATGACGCGCTGAACCTGACTGACGTTGGCCACCGGTGCGCCCAGTCTGGTCGCCTGCTTGGGGTCCAGCAAGGTAGCCTGCAAATGGACCGCCTGCTCCTGCACCTGCAACAAGCTATGGACATGCGCTTCATGCAGCTTGCGCTGGCCCTGCAATACCTCCTTGATCGCTTCAGGCAACTGGTTGACCAACCCATTGATCTTTTCGCTGACATCCTTGCGCTTCCCGGGGTCGGAGAGGATGGCCTCGTACAGATCCCATGGTTCCAGCATGGCCCGCTCCAGCCAGGTCACGGGGGCCTCCGGGTCTTTGCCATAAGCCCGCGCCAGTTCCCTGGACGAGCTCACTGAAATCGCGCCGCCGCCCCAGGCCTTCTCCACAGCACCCAACCGGTCCAGATATTCGAACACCTGCTGCACGACGCTGCCATAGGCGCTCGACACAGCGGTGAGGGACAGGTTCTGATCGAAGTCATGGCGCAAGGTCACCGCCAGCGAGCCGCTGGTCAGCCAGCGCACATGGTCGCCATCCAACCGGGCGACATACGTCTCCCAGCGCGCCATGCCCGCCCGAAACTCCTGGCGGAATTGATCAAGCTCCTCCATGCGCAACTTGCCCCGGTAACGCTCGATCCGTGAACGGGCGTTTTGTTCGGCAACGGACTCCAGTTTCTGCTCAATCTGCGCCGGCGGCGGTGTGACGCGATAGGTCCCCGGCTTGCTATCGTTGCGCGTGATCTTGGTCCCAAGTGGGTAGTAGGCTTTGCCACTGACCTGCTCCCGGGCGCGGATCTGCTCAAACTCGGCTTCACTGATGATGTGATGGTGGCGGTAGCCGCCAGCCTCTTGAAGTGTCTTCTGGTCGGCCAGCCGGGTGGCGACGACCCAGCTCTCGATCATCTCGACATGCAAGGCCGAGCGCAGTTTCCAGCTGCGCAAGGGATCAAAGCCGGTACCGTCGGGGTGCGGTCCCCCGGCGGCCCAGGCCTTTTGCGATTCCAGCGCACACAGGCGCAGATGATTGTGCTGCTCGATCACGCCCACGTCATCGGGCAGCATCACCAGCAGCGACTTGTTGACGTACAGCGTGGGATGATCCAGTTTCTCGGCGGCGCGCACCGCCTTGTCCATGGCAGCGGCTTGCCCGAGACGCTCTTTGTCCAGCGGCTTGAGCGCAAATTCGAACCCTTTGACGAAGGCGGCGCCACCCTCCTTCACGAAGTCAGCAACGTGTTGTTCCAGATTGGCTGCATTGAGCGGCAGGCATCCAGATTGGGGAAACTCCCCCTGCTTGATCCACTTTGCTGGATAGATCTCGCGGCCACGCAGCGTGCGCAATTTGTCTTTCCTCACTGCTTTGCCGTCTGGCCCCGGCAGATCCACCATGGGATTATCCGCATAACGCTGCAGTACTGGAGGCGACCACAACCGGGGCGTAAAAGCCAGCCATACGCTCTGTACATCCTTGGCACCGTTGATGCTGATCAGAGGCGCTTCCAGATTGGCTGCCCCGCGCGAACAGGTCTTCGGGGCCGCAGCCGTCAGGAAGCCAGTGACCAGCGCTGCATATTGCTTGACGCTGACCTGGTGCATGATCTTGCGAGTCAGACCGTTGCCCATGACTTGCCAGATATCCCAACGCTGGCTCTGCACGAAGTACAGCATCAGGTAGCCGCTGCGAGCCAGGCGCGCCACCGGCACGGTCGCCTCACGCCTGATCCCGGCAAAAACAGGATCAAGCGCGGCTTGCCATTGATAACCGGCACGCTGCAGCGTATTGGCATGCTCCAGCGGTGCGACCGAGGGTGTGACGATGAGCAATTGCAGGTCGGATCGCCGACAGGTCTGACAATTGGCACTCACGCAGAGCGGTGGTGCCCCTGCAGTAGCATTGATTGCATTTCCGATGACCTTTTCGCGGGTCGCGATGGCGGATTCCGTCATGTAGTTTCCTGAGGAGAGAGGCGCAGAACCGGCGCTTATGGAAGCGAGCGTGTGGGCAAGGGGCGGGACCAGCAGCGTAATGGCAGCTCACCGAGACGTTGAGCCAGGCTGTCGCCGTGGCGCGCTGCATCGCTGAGCAGGGCGCCGAATTCGGGGCTTTCGGTGAATTCGGGAGGCATTTGCATCGCGATGAGCACGCACAGCGACAGGTTTTCTCCATCAAGCCCAAATTGCCGCGCACGACTCACCTGGGCGGACAAGCGTTGCAGGGGATGCACGCCAAACTCCATGGCGGTATCCAGACACAAGTCATGCCACTGGGCCAGCAGCCGCTGAACGATCGGTAGATGATCCAGACGCTGCCATTGGACGTCGTCCAGGTGAAACCCTTGCGGCTGAGGAGCAATGGATGCACCCTCGCCTGCCTCGACGCCAGCAATCGATTGGAGTTGGCCCAGATCATCGTGAAACAGCCAGGTCGCCTCTCCCGCCAGTGCCAACCGCTGGTCTGGCGCAAGCATGGGCCAGAGCGTCTGGAGGCATGTGGCGATGTACCAGGCGATCCAGCGCCGTTGGCCATACTTGCTAACACCAACGGAGGCAGCATTGATTCGCCTGCACAGCTTGGCTGGCTCGTCGGGAGTGATGATCCACGCGCAGACGGCCCGCTCGGCCTGGCCTGGATCATCATTGGCATGCAGTACGTTGACGCGCTGGCCGAGCACGGTTTCCGCGTAGGACTGAGTGATGCCGGCTTCCAGCAGAGGATCATCGATTGGGTTATCGGTCTCGCCAGTTCCTTGCCCGCCAGGAAGACCAACCAGCTGGATCAGACGGGGCAGCTTGTTGAGCGCCCATCGTTGTGCAGCGGTGAAGGCTGGCTGGATCAGCAGCGGCAAGTGCGCATCGGCCTCTGCCAAGGACAAGGGATCATTTAATTCGGGAGCATAGAGCAGATAGAGCCGCGCCTGCCCATGTTGCTGCAGGGAAGAGCTCAATGCGTCAAGGAGGGTACGGCGGAATTCGGATAAGGTGGGTTGGCGAGGAGAACGCATGCTTCGATAGGCACGTGGCGCAAACACGTTAGGGGACGGCCATTTTGTGTTTTTTGCGCCAGGGGATATATCGAAAAGGATCTAGATTTCGGAGTTTCTGAGACGAGAGAAGAAACGGGATGAGGATGGACGTGAAGAAGGGTTCGGCTTTCTAGTGAAGAAAGGGAATCTTCAGATCAGAGGTGAAAGGCGCTAGGTAGGGGAAGCCCGCTTGCGCGGGCTTTCGGCTGGCTGGGGTGGCCTGGATTGCGTTCGGTGCGCGCTCCACCGCCCTCTAACGCTCGCTGCGCGAGCGAGGGATTCGCCCACGTGCCGCGGGCCCGGTTTCGCTTGCAAGCGAAACCCTTCGAATCCCACCCGCGATGTGCTCAAGCACATCGCTAGGGGCCACCAAACAAAAAAGCCCGCATGCGCGGGCTTTCGGCTGGCTGGGGTGGCTTGGATTGCGTTCGGTGCGCGCTCCACCGCCCTCTAACGCTCGCTGCGCGAGCGAG